>PFKY01000054.1 GCA_002784365.1 Candidatus Wolfebacteria bacterium CG_4_10_14_0_8_um_filter_39_64
GGCAGCCGGCAGTTTGGTCTCTTATGTTTTGGGGGTTACCGATATTAACCCGTTAAAATATGATTTGCTCTTTGAGAGATTTTTAAATCCCGACCGAATTTCCATGCCGGACATTGATTTGGATTTTACCGATGTCCGGCGCGATGAAGTTTTTGCTTATATCCGGCAAAAATACGGCGAGGATAGGGTGGCTCAGATTATTACTTTCGGAACAATGGCAGCCAGAGCCGCAGTCCGCGATGCGGGCCGGGCTTTGGGGCTGTCTTACGGTTTTTGCGACCAGTTGGCTAAATTAATTCCGGCTTTGCCTCATCAAAAACTGGATGACGCGATTAAAAAGGTGCCGGAGTTAAATGAACTTTATAAAAACAATCCTGATGCTAAAAAAGTGATTGATGCAGCCTTCAAACTTGAAGGGGTGGCGCGACACGCTTCGGTTCACGCCGCAGGCGTGGTGGTCAGCAAAGAACCGCTGACCGATTATGTGCCCTTGCAGCGCGCGCCTCAGAATGAAAATATCGTCATCACCCAATTTGATATGTATAGTATTGAGGATTTGGGACTTTTGAAAATAGATTTATTGGGCCTTAAAAATTTAACCATTATTGAAGAAGCCATTCGGCTAATTAAAGAAATACAGGGAGAGGAAATAAAAATTTCCCAGATACCGCTGGATGACAAAAAAACTTTTAAGCTTCTTCAAGAAACGGATACGACAGGCATATTTCAACTGGAATCGTCGGGGATGCGGCGCTACCTTCGTGAATTAAAACCGACCGAGCTTGAAGACATTATTGCCATGGTGGCTCTTTATCGTCCCGGGCCTATAGAATTAATTCCCTCTTTTATTAACCGCAAACACGGCCGGGAAAAAGTGAAATACCTTCATCCCAAACTGGAACCGATTCTAGAAAAAACTTACGGCATCGGAATTTATCAGGAACAGATGATGCGGATTGCCCGCGACTTGGCTGGTTTCTCATTAGCTGAGGCCGACACACTGAGAAAAGCCATCGGCAAAAAAATAAAAGTTCTCCTTGGGGCCCAAAAAGAAAAACTGCTTAGGGGAATGATGGAAAACGGAATTGACGAACCGACCGCCAAACAAATCTGGGAACTTTTCCCGCCTTTTGCCAGATACGGCTTCAACCGGTCGCATGCCGCTTGTTATGCCTTAATCGGTTATTGGACCGCCTATTTAAAATCCCACTGGCCAATTGAATTTATGACCGCTCTTTTAAATGCCGATTCCGGCGATACCGAAAGAATTGCTTTTTTAATCAGCGAAGCCCAGAAAAATGACATTAACATTCTGGCGCCGGATATCAATAAAAGTTTTGTTAATTTCGTTCCCGAAGAAAAAAATATTCGCTTCGGACTTCTGGCAATTAAAAACGTCGGGCTTAATATTGTTCAGGCAATTATTGAAGAAAGACAACGGGGCGGACCCTTTCAGAATTTTAGTGATTTTTTAATCCGGGTCCGGCATAAGGATTTAAACAAAAAATCTCTGGAAAGTTTAATCAAAGTTGGCGTTTTTGATTCTTTAAATACGGACCGGGCCGAACTTTTGGCTAAAATCGAAGAGATTCTCGCTTTTAGTCAAAACATAAAAAGGTCTTTGAATTCCTCCCAGATCAGCCTTTTCGGCGCCAACTATCAGGCCAGCCCGGGTCTTTTTAAAAAAGAATTAAATGGAAATGGCGCACCAATTCCAGACAAAGAAAAACTTAGCTGGGAAAAGGAATTGGTCGGGCTTTATATTTCCGGCCATCCTTTAAATCAATTTTCGGAAAAACTTAAAAACAACAGGATAAAACCAATTAAAGAATTGTTGGCTGATAAAAGGGGAGTTAATGGGAACAGCCGCCGCATAGCCGGTGTAATTTCCAACGTTAAACGAATTATCAGTAAACTCGGCCAGCCGATTTTATTTGCTAAAATTGAAGATTTAGGCGGTGGCTTGGAAGTGATAGTGTTTTCTGACACTCTGGCGAAAAACCCGACTGTCTGGCGGGAAAATAATGTGGTAATAGTTGAGGGGCGGCTTTCTTGGCGAAATAATGAGCCGAAGTTTATCTGCCAGCAAGCAGTGGAGCTGTAATTGAGCAGAAAATTCTTTCTCGTTTGTAGGTGCTCCGCCAAATGAAAATCTGTACAGTTGTTGACAACTTATTTTATCAATGCTATCTTTATAGTATAATAATTAAGAGCGATGAGGCGAATTCACCAATCGCGGAGCTCACGCAAAAGCCGGCGATACCCCGCTTAGCGGGATAAATTGGCTTAAAGAGTGGTCCGACCACGGTCGGACAAGTTGGGTGGAACCACGAGGTAAGAACCCCGTCCCAAGAGTTTGTTTTTGGCAAACTTTTGAGATGGGGTTTTTAATTAAATAACACCCCACTATGACATGTCATAGCACTATGCTATAACATAGTGCCGCCAAAAAAATAAATTTCAAATTCATTAAAATAATTAAAATATGAAAAAACGAGCGTGGAAAAAAGAAAATCAATTGGATACTCTCCGACATTCAACCAGCCACATTCTCGCTGCCGCGGTTTTGGAAATGTTTCCCAAAACCAAATTCGGCATCGGGCCGACCATTGAAAACGGTTTTTATTACGATTTTGACAATATAAAAATCAGCGAAGCGGATTTGCCGCAAATTGAAAAGCAAATGCGAGAATTGATTAAAAAAGATTTGAAATTCAAGAAAGAAATTGTTTCTTTTGCCGAGGCCAAAAAACTTTTTAAAGACCAACCGTATAAATTAGACCTGATAAAAGAACTCCAAAAAAACAAAAAGAAAATTTCCATTTACAAAACTTCTGATAGTAAAAATATTGTCTTTTTAGACCTTTGTGCTGGCCCACACGTTAATTCTACCAAAGAAATCAATCCCGACGCTTTTAAATTGACCAAAATAGCCGGCGCTTACTGGCGGGGCGACGAAAAAAACAAAATGCTGACCAGAATTTACGGCGTAGCTTTTGCCACTAAAAAAGAACTTGATGAATATTCAAGGATGATAGAAGAAGCCGAAAAGCGTGACCACCGACTGCTCGGTCAAAAATTAGACCTTTTTCATCTTGACGAAGAATTCGGTTTAGGCTTGCCACTCTGGCATCCCAAAGGAGCACTTTTAAGACAAATTATTGAAGATTATTCTATTAAAGAATATTTACAAAACGGCTACCAGCTTCTACGCACGCCTCATATCGCCCGGCTTGATTTATGGAAAAAATCCGGCCACTGGAATTTCTATCGCGAAAATATGTATTCGCCGATGGAAATTGAAAAAGAAAAATATGTTGTCAAGCCGATGAACTGCCCAGGGCATATTCTTATCTATAATCATCAGCCGAAAAGTTATCGCGATCTGCCGCTGCGTTTTGCCGAACTGGGAACAGTTTATCGCTATGAAAAATCAGGCGTATTGCACGGCTTGACGCGGGTTCGCGGCTTTACCCAAGATGACGCCCATATTTTCTGCGCGCCAAACCAAATTAATCAGGAAATCACCGATTGCCTCAAGCTCGGTTTAAAAGTGCTTAAAATTTTTGGTTTCAAAGAATACGACATTTATCTTTCCACCCGACCGCAAAAATACATCGGCACCATTAAAAATTGGGGGAAAGCCACCGCGGCTTTGAAATACGCTTTGGAAAAAAACAACCTTAAATATCAAGTCGATCCGGGCGAAGGCGTTTTCTACGGACCGAAAATTGATTTGAAAATTAAAGATTCATTGGGTCGGCCTTGGCAATGTACGACCATTCAAATTGATTTTAATCTGCCGGAAAAATTTGACGTCAGTTATATCAACGAAAAAGGCAAAAAAGAACAGCCGATTATGATTCATCGGGCTCTCTTGGGTTCAATTGAACGCTTTGTCGGCGTGCTTTTAGAACATTTTAGCGGCGCTTTACCTTTATGGCTGTCCCCTGTCCAATTAGAAATCATAAACGTCGGCTCAGGCCATCGCCAATATGCGAAAGAAATCTATTCGCAATTATTAGAAAATAATATTCGGGCTTCAATCAGCGATGAAAATTTAACTGTTTCCAAGCGCATCCGCGAAGCGGAAATCCAGAAAATTCCTTATATTCTGATTGTCGGCGACAAAGAACTAAAAAATAAAACCGTCAATGTCCGGCACTACCGCCGCGGCCAAGAGGGTGAAATTAAAATAGAAAAACTAATTGAAAAACTCAAAAAAGAGATTGAAAATAAAACTATTTAAACCTAAAATCATCGTTATTCTCGGGCCGACGGCAAGCGGGAAATCGGAATTGGCAGTGAAAATCGCCAAAAAGTTTAATGGCGAAATTATTTCGGCTGACTCAAGACAGGTCTACAAAGGAATGGATATTGGAACAGGCAAAGTCCCACGCGATAAATCAAAAATCAAAAATAAAAAAGATTATTTCCATCAAGGAATACAACATTACCTTTTAGATATCGTTTCTCCTAGACAGCGTTTTACCGTAGTTCAATATAGAAAATTTGCTTTGGCGGCAATTAAAAAAATCTTAAAAAAAGGTAAAATTCCCATTTTATGTGGAGGGACGGGTTTTTATATTCAGGCAATTGTTGATGGAATAGTCATTCCAGAAGTTCGACCCGATTGGAAATTGAGAAAAAAATTAGAAAAAAAATCAACTGAAGAGCTCTATCAAATTTTAAAAAAACTTGATCCCAAAAGAGCAAAAAAAATAGAAAAGAAAAATCCCAGAAGATTAATCCGGGCAATCGAAATTATTACCAAAACAAAAAAACCAATTCCTCTTTTAAAGAAAAATCCTCTTCCCCACCCTGTCTTGATAATCGGAATTAAAAAGGGAAAAAAGGAGCTAATCTTCTTAATTAAAAGAAGATTTTTCAAATGGTTAAAACAGGGCTTGATTAAAGAAGTTAAAAACTTAAAAAAAATTGGGCTTTCCTGGAAAAGAATTGAAGATTTTGGAATTCATTATCGAGTAGTAGCTCAATATTTGCAAAAAAAATTAAACTATAAAGAAATGGTTGAAAACTCCTTAAAGGAACTTCAAAATTATGCCAAAAGACAAATGACCTGGTTTACCCGCCAAAATTTTGTGGAGCAAAACTTAGGCGGGTTTAAAAAGGACAAAAGAATTCATTGGATAAAAGATTACGGCGAAGCTGAAAAATTGATAAAACAATTTCTGCAAATGAGCAAATAACAAGAGCGAGGTGCGAACGAGCAAAATGCTCTCCCCCGCTCTTTTTTAATTGTGTGATCACCTCTTCTCATGGTCTGGGCCAAAGCTCTAAATAGTCTCTTTTCCCTGCTAAGGTAACCTTCCTTCCATAATAAAAAGAGGTTGACCCACGCAAGGATCGGGGAATTAAAATTCTCCTGCCGTTGTGCCCTCCCTTTTCCACCTCTATTATAAAAATAGAGGTTGGATCCGCCACCTCATCTACTTTGAGGGGCGGTTTTTCAATACGAATACAACCCTCTTCATTCTCATAAATGAGAACGAAGTTGTCAATTTCCCTTCCAAGGGCGGCCGGTAAACTCAGCCGCCACTTATTATCGATACTTCTCGTCCATCTCCCAAACATTAACATTTCATTCCCCCTTTCTCTCCAAAAGGTTTTTGATCACCCTCTCCATGGTTTTCATTTGGAAGGGCTTGATCAGAATTTCATCTGCGCCGGCAGCTTTCGCCACCTGGGACAGACCTGAATCG
Source organism: Candidatus Wolfebacteria bacterium CG_4_10_14_0_8_um_filter_39_64 (assembly GCA_002784365.1). Classification (GTDB taxonomy): domain Bacteria; phylum Patescibacteriota; class Minisyncoccia; order UBA6257; family UBA9933; genus UM-FILTER-39-64. The sequence continues at coordinate 5,724 of PFKY01000054.1, forward strand.
CAATCACCGGTGATTAGAATCGCCGACAGCTCGGGGCGAATTTTTTTAATCCTGTGTATCAACTCCTCCCCGAGCATACCCGGCATTTGACGATCAGTTATGACTAGATCAAAACTGTCGCATTTCTCACATTTCGCTATCCCTTCCTGACCATTTTGAGCTGTCACAACCTCATGGCCAAACTCGTTGAGCATAACCGTTAATAACTCACGCACAGCCTTATTATCATCAACAACCAATATCTTTAACCTCTCCATGTTTTTCACCTCCTTTCTTATTTTTTAAAATAGCAATAATTTATTGTATTATTTTATTTTATTTTTGTCAAGGCCTGGCTTAAAATTGTAGCAACAATAAAAAAGAAATGATTGATTCAATATTAAAAGAAAGTTGGCAATATGTTAAACGCCAGATGACTTGGTTCAAAAAAGACAAAGAATTTATATTAACCTAATTCCTCTTTTGTCTTCTCTTTTAATTCTTTAAGGTCTTCCAATCTTTTCTCTAAATCTTTAGTGCTTAATCCTTTATGCCTTGCTTCTTCCATACTACTTCTTATTTCAGCAATCTCTTGCTCATAAAATTTCAATTGACCAACCGTTGCTTTTTTGTCTTTTAATCTTCTTTCTTCTTCTGTAGTTTCGGTGACTACTTCAATTTTTTGGATAGTTGGTTCTTTTTCGGGAGTCATTTTAAAATTTATCTTTAAATAATTTCCTAAAAATCTCGGGGTTGCCGCGACCTTTTGATTTTGCCATTGCCTGACCGATTAAAAATTGCAAGGCGTTTTCTTTGCCTTTTTTATAATCTTCAACTGCTTTGGGGTTTTCTTTTATTGTTTCCCCAACTA
>PFKY01000057.1 GCA_002784365.1 Candidatus Wolfebacteria bacterium CG_4_10_14_0_8_um_filter_39_64
CTGAGCCAAGACCGAATTAATCAAAACAGGCATTAATAAATTAGTCGTTAGCGAGATAACGAAAATTCCTTTTAAAATATTTCTTTTTCTTATTTTCTTCAACAAGTTAATTTATTCCAGGGGCCGATTCTGCCACCGGTAAGTAGCTTTATTATCATATCAATAATTAACCAAGAAAGCAAGGCAATCAGAAGCCCGACCACCGCGGCCGTGACAATCTCTTTGCCTTTGGCTACTCTTTCGGTTGAGCTGCCAGCGGTCATAATCATAATCCCGCCCACCACAATCATCACCGCAGCCAAAGGAATAACAATATACATTAGAAAATCAATGATATTTTTAATTAACTGTCCTAAATGGCACCAAGTGCAAGGAGGTGTGGTGCTAGTGCCGCAAGGAACTAAGGCTGCTATCGTTACCAACGGCAGCAGCGCGAAACTGACACTAAACAAAAACGTAAAACTGACGCGAAATATTTTAGCGATATAACTCATTAATTTCATTTTCCGCTTGTCTTAGGGCTTGTTCCGGACCGAGTCGGCCGCTCAAGATTAATTCTATCATACTGGAAAAAGTTTGTTTAACAACGGCGCTATCAGGTTGTCTCCACGAGCGGGCTGTCAAAGCTTGTCTGGTAAAAACTCCCAATTCAGGGTCATTTTTATATTTTTCTATCAACGAGCGAAGGCCTGGCGGTTTTTTAACGGCTTGAAGATAAATTTCGGATATTTGAGGATTGGTCGTTGCCGAGAAAATGAAATTCCAGGCCAAATTTGAATTCCGACTTTGATTGGAAACGCTTAATCCCCAATAATTGGCATAATTAATTGGCGTGCCCTGAACGCTGTCAAAGGGCTGAAGCATCAGACTAACACCGATATTCAAATAAGGATTTTTTGCTTTAATTAAAGGAAGGGAGGAGGCGTAATTAAAAATAATGGCAGTTGAGCCCTCGCTAAAACTATCCAAAGAATAACGCAGGTTATTATTCCAAGTATAGTAAGGACTGGAAGGATTGGCGAATTGAAGGTAAAAATTTAAGGCGGATAGTCCCTGGGAACCGAAATTTATCTTTCCGTACTGGTCAATCATTTGACTGCCAAATTGAAGCATTAAAAGACTTAACAAATTCGAGGCTGAGTTGATGTTTTTTTCCGAGCCGCCGAGAGCCGCTGCCGGCTTAATAATTTGATTAAGAATATTTATTTGCCTTAACTGAGGAATCAAATTTTGAAATTCCTGCCAGGTCTTTGGCATTAGAGCAATGTATTTGGCGTCAAAAATATCTTTATTATAAAGAAGAGCCAGGGTATCGATGTAAAGAGGTAAGGCATAAACCTTTCCGTTAAGCACAAAGTCTTGTTCAACTACTGTCGGAAATAATTGCCGGAACTGGCTTAAAGGAAGGAATGTTTCGGGGACCGGCGTAACTTTGTCATAATGTTTTGGCAGCCAGCTGCTGTGGAACATAAAAATATCCGGCGCCTGACCAGTGGCTAAGGCATTTAAAAGAGTCTTTTCGTAAACATCTGTATCGTCAAATCGGCGGTAATTAATTCTGGTATTTTTATCTATTAACGAGTATTCCTCAATTATTAATTGAATAGCGTTAGAATCATCGGCTTCGGAGACCCCCCAAAAATTAAGTTCGTTTTGAGAGCCGGTTGACAGCCCAAAACCGCCACCGCCTTGCTTTTTTAAGCCGGGGATTACCCCTAAGAGAAGTAAAACAAAAAACAGGACAATTAAGCCAGCGATGCCGATGATAATGATTTGATTGCGAGTGAGATTCACTAATGACTATGACTATGACCTATGACTATGACAGTTTTTATTTTGTCATCGTTATTGTCATCGTCATTATTTTATAAGCATACCACTCCCGCCACCCTATCTCCTTCTTTCAGTTTCATAATCCGGACGCCGGAGGTGGCTCGGCCAGCGGTCCGAATGTCGGAAATTTTAGTTTTGATAATTTGTCCTTTGATGGAAAGAGCCAATAATTCTTTTTCGTCAGTAATAATTTTGGCATTAATAATGGCTCCGGTCTTTGAGGTTATTTTAGCGGTTTTTATTCCCTGGCCGCCGCGACTTTGAACTTTATATTTTTTAAGCGTTGTCTGTTTGGCAAAACCATTTTCCGTCACCACCAACAACTTGTCTCTTGTCTCTTGCTTCTTGTCGCTTGTTTTAATTATATCAAGTCCAGCCACAAAGTCATCCTTTTTCAACCTGATGGCCCTGACGCCCGAGGCGTTGCGGCCCATGGACCGCAGCTGCGATTCTTTGAATCTGATAGCCTGGCCTTTGGTTGTCGCCAGGATTATCTCATCTTTACCCGAAGAAAGTCTTACCCATTTAAGTTTGTCATTTCCGACGCTTCGGTCGGAACTCCGACCCTTTGGCGTCGGGGGTTTTTGAAGATTAATGGCGATAAGGCCGCTGCGCCTGACGTTGGCAAAATCTTCAAGCGAAGTTTTTTTGATGACGCCATATTTGGTCGCCATTACAAGATAGCCGTTTGTCCCTTGTCCCTTGCCTGCCTGCCGGTCAGGCAGGTCGCTTGTCGCATAAGCGATGATGGCGCTGATTTTTTCGTCCGGGGGAATTTCCAAAAAGTTTTGGATTACTTTGCCTTTGGCCGTGCGGGAGCCAGCCGGAATTTCATAAACCTTGGTTTGGAAAGCCCGGCCCCGGTCGGTGAAAAACAAAATATTGTCATGGGTGTCGGCTGAAATGAAATGGGTGATAAAATCTTCTTCGCTTACTTCTGAACCGAGAATGCCCTTGCCGCCTCGGCGTTGAACCCGAATGACGGTCGGAGCCACTCTTTTGATATAACCGCTTTGTGAAAGAGTAATCACGACTTTTTCTTGGGGAACCAAATCTTCTTCTTTAAATTCTTTGAGCCCGCCAGCCACTACTTTTGTCCTCCGTTCGTCGCCGTAAACTCTTTTTAATTCCACCAGTTCGTCTTTGACGACGTTAAGAATTTTTTCCGGGCTTTTCAGTAATAATTGCAGTTTATTGATTAATTTTCTTTTTTCTTTTAACTCGTCCTCAATTTTTTGGCGTTCCAGGGCAGCCAAGGTCTGGAGCCGCATTTCCAAAATGGCGTTGGCCTGGATGTCGGTAAAACCAAATTTTTTAACCAGATTTTGATGAGCTTCCTCGCGGTCTTTCGATTTTTTGATGGTAGAAATTATTTGGTCTATTACTGACAATGCCTTTGATAAACCCTCCAAAATATGGCTTCTTTCTTTGGCTTTATTCAGATCAAATTTAGCCCGACGTTCCACCACTAATCGGCGATGTTCTATGTGAGCTTCCAACACTTCTTTGAGCGACAAAAGTTGGGGCTGAATGCCGTTGTCAACCAAAGCGATCATATTAAGATGAAAATCTTTTTGTAGGTCGGTATGTTTATAAAGCTGGTTTAAAATTTTTTGAGGTGTGACGTCGTTTTTGAGTTCAATGACAATCCGCATTCCCTCCCGGTCGCTTTCATCCCGCAGGTCGCGGATTCCCTCAATCTTTTTTTCCTGAACCAGTTCGGCAATTTTGATGATAAGTTCCGCTTTATTGACCTGATAAGGAATCTCTGTGATTACAATATTGAATTGACCTTCTTTTCGTTCCTCAATTTCAGCTTTAGCCCGACAGGTAATTGGCCCCCGGCCGGAAATATAAGCCTCGATGATGCTTTTCTTATTATAAATAATGCCGCCGGTGGGGAAATCCGGTCCCTGAACGAATTGCATCAATTCCTCGGTGTCGGTCTTAGGATGGCCAGCCAGATAAATGAGACTGTCAACAACCTCGCTCAAATTATGGGGCGGAATATTAGTGGCCATTCCAACGGCAATGCCCATGGAACCATTAAGTAGGAGATTGGGAAGTTTAGCCGGTAAAACCTTTGGCTCCTGACGGCTGGAATCATAATTCTGTTGCCAGTCAACAGTCTCTTTTTCAATGTCAAAAAGCAGTTCTTCGGCGATTTTTGACAACCGGCATTCCGTATATCTCATGGCAGCCGGCGAATCGCCGTCAACGCTTCCCCAATTACCCTGGCCGTCAATCAAAAGATAACGCAAAGAGAAATCTTGGGCCATTCTGGCCAAGGCGTCATAAACAGCGCTATCGCCGTGGGGGTGGTAGCGGCCCAAAACTCCGCCGACCACATTGGCGGATTTTCGGAATTTCGCGCCGTGGGATAAACCATCCTCCCACATTGTCCATAAAATCCGTCTTTGGACCGGCTTTAGGCCATCTCGGACATCCGGCAGGGCCCGGGAGACGATGACTGACATCGCGTAATCCAAATAGGATTCCCGAAGCTCATCGGTTATTTCGCGTTTCTCAATTTTTGACATTGTTTTTATTCTACAGTGATTGTTCTGCTTTTGGTTATTTCAGAAATAATAATTTTAATGTTTTCTTTGACTGAGTTAAAAACAACCACCAAGCCGTTTTTAAAAATTTGCCAAAATCCTACGGTAGATTCTTGGTTCTCAATATTATTTCCAATAGATTTGACAGTTGACTGAATATAAACCAACCAGAGGCCGATTACTAAAATCATCGAGATGGCAGTGGCTCCAATCAGCCAGCGTTTTTTGGTCGCTTCATCGGAATTTTGAATCTTTTGTAAGAAAATCTTTAATTTTTTAAACATAAGGCCGAGAATTCTTACGGTTTTAATACCACTATCTCCGTCTTTTTGATATCAGCCACATCTTTTTTCTTAACAACTAATTTTTCTTGTGTTTCGGTTTGTTTTGTTTTTAGCCCGTTAAATTCTTCCAAAAACACCTCAATCTTATCAGCCGGCCTCTTTAAAGATGGAATTTTGAAAAAACAAGGGATAATGATTTTAGGTTCAAGTTGTTTGATAACTTTTACTGATAATTTTTGACTAAGAAAGGCCGGGCCGCCGGCCGGGATAAACAAAATGTCAATTTTTTCCAAATGCTCTAAAATTGTCGGTTCGGGTATTTCCGAAAGATGTCCCAAAAGACAAAGTTTGATTCCCTCCATCTCTAATAAATAAATGGTCTTGAAGAATTTTTCCGAAGATTCTTTAGCCAATAAGAAGCCGGTGATGTTGATATCTTTGATGTTATATTCACCCGGACCGTAAATTAATTGACTAGTTGGTTGGCTAATTAGTTGATTGGTTAGGGGGAGAGGCGACAATGTTTTTAAGATAATATCAGCTTTAAAACGCGGCGGTGTTAAGCCGGCTTTGCTGTCGATGGGGTCGGTTAAAATGACAAAATCGCCGCTTTGGAGTTTGAAACACCCCTCGCCATAAAAAGTAATGACCATAAATTTGTTAAATTTATTTGTAAGAATTCCGAACGTTGTTTACACTTTTAGTCCTTTCGGGATAAAGTGTAAACACTATGACAATACACAAACGGGCTCGCCGTTGACACCCATTCAACATCTGGGAAACCTTTGATAAGTATTTTAACAAAGGGATAAGGATTTGCGATTTACAAAGACAATACAGCGTATCCAGACCAACAGTATACCGAGCGCTGGAAAGAGGCAGACAAAAGGATTTCAACGTTCATAAAAGCATCAATAAGAAATATCGGTGTTTAGAATACGGCTTGAAGCGACTGGCAAAGGTTGAGGCGGAACTGGAAAAGAAACTTAAAGCCCAAGCAAAACAATACAACAAGGATTATCCGGGTGAAATGCTCCATTCAGATCATACTATAGCATAGTGCTATGACATGTCATAGCACTATGCTATTGGCAGGTACCCATAAAATTAGACACATAGTCTTATTTGGAATAATCTAAATATTATACCAAAAGGTTAACCATTGCTTGCTCCCGAGCAAAAAATGGAAAAACTAATCAATTATTTTT
>PFKY01000035.1 GCA_002784365.1 Candidatus Wolfebacteria bacterium CG_4_10_14_0_8_um_filter_39_64
TCGGGCAAAGAAATGTTGTTTTCTTTGAGCCCCAAAAATTGTTCAAGCGTATGACCTATGCCTGTATTATGGAAACGTAAACTAGAAATAAAACCTCGAAAGTGAAGTGGTCGTTGTGGCGGAGGAAAAGCACCATGCGGTATTTGGGAGACAACTTCTCCATTGCTTTTGCGAGTATATCTCCTATCTCTTTTCGTTCCAAGAGTTCATGGGGAAGCGGCGAGGGGTCAACAAGTTTTTCCGAAAGCACGTTTTCGCCATCTGCATTTTCTCCGCCAAAGGCCGATCCGCCTCTGGCGGAAAATTCGGAAAACGGTATGGTCCTTTTCTTTTTAAGAAAGTTGATGGCCGCGTTTTTGGCGATACTGAAAATCCAAGTTTTGAAAGTATATCATAGAGGTTTAACTCCATCAAATAGGATGCGAGAATTTCTCTTGTTTTTTAAATAAATTTTTGATACAATTAAGATACCCAGAAGCGGGTATTTTGTTTTCTATGCCCAGTAACATTACTTCGATTACCTTGTTTTTTAGCAAAAACAAGGCAGAAAATGGACTGGGTAAAATTAGCAAGATTATTAAACAGAACTTCATCTACCCAGTAACTCAACTAGTTGAGTTACTGGGTTAAGTCGAAGTAATGTTACTGGGTATGCCTAAAAAACCTAAAAAAACAGCTGAAAAAGTCAGTGAAAAAATCCCCAAAAACAACAATGTTTCTTATGAAGCCAAGGACATTTATGTTTTGGAAGGTTTAGAACCGGTCAGAAAGCGGCCGGCAATGTATATCGGTTCCACCGGACCTGACGGTTTGCACCACTTAGTTTGGGAGTGTGTTGATAACTCATTGACTTATGACACGCCTGTTTTGATTGAAAAAGACGGAAAAGTGATGCTAAAAAAGATTGGTGAAGTTGTTGATTCTGCAATTGAAACCAACCAGAAGAAAGATTTACTTTCAAATAACCAAATGGAAATTTTGCGTTCTGGTTTTAACATAAAAACCCTGAGCTTTGACCCCTCAAATCTTAAATTATCATGGAAGCCAGCTTCGAGTTTGATTCGTCATAAAGTTAATAGCGAAATTTATGAAATTACTTTACAAAATAACAGAAAAATTGGAATTACCCCTTATCATTCGCTTTTTACTGTCAAAAACGGAGAGGTGGCAGGAATTAGAGGCGATGAATTAAAAGAGGGCAGTTATATTGTGGTGCCCAAAAATTTTCCCGAACCAGAAAATTATCTAAAGGAAATTGACCTACTCAAAGAATTATTGGTTTTACCGACTGCAAAGACAAAATCAATCTTCCTCTACGGCGTAAAATATTTATTGAGTTCAGAGGTCAAGCTCTTGATTAAAAATTATTTTCAAGAAAAAGTAGGTAATCGGTGGTCAAATATTTTTTACGATTTCAAACGTCACGATTATTTGCCTTTTAATGTCTGGCGGACTTTCCCGGCAACCATTAGAGATCATTTTTCTTGTTTTTTAGGAACAAGATTTAATGAAAGGGTAAGGATAAAATCAAAAATTCCGATTAATCGTCATCTTATAGAACTTTTGGGTATTTACGCGGCAGAAGGAACGAATCTTTCCGGTAGGACAAATCGGATTGTTTGGAGTTTTGGCAGTCACGAAAAAGAATTGATTCATTACACGGCTGCTCTCGTTGAAAAAGTTTTTGGGATACAAATAGAACCGCATTATGCCCATGAGACCAGCCAAACTATCCAAATTGATTCCTTATTGATTAGCCTTATTTTAAAAGAGATATTTAAACCGGGGAATAATAGTCGTCAGAAAGTGGTTCCGTCTTTGATTTTTAACATCAATCCTTGGCTTCGAGAAAGATACCTTATTGCTTATTTAGCTGGCGACGGTTATCCATCTCAGGTATTTACCCAGTACCTTCTAAATAATTCTTCTCCAGACAGCGGTGAACGGTCTAAATTTACAGCGGTTTCAGCAAGTAAAGAATTCATTGAAGGATTAAGCCATCTTTTGTTTTCTTTGGGTAAGACATTTTCCATTGGGGAAATAAGACAAAAAAGAAACAGTGAAATTGCGATGAATTATCGCGGCCGAATCACCAAATATCCTTTTAACCGACAGACTCATTCGTGGCGCATTGATTTCTATTGGCATGCTAATTCTTCATACATCGGGTATCTACCAGCGGCCGAGATTATTTCCTCAATCTCATGGCAGAGACCTTATTCATTTAGCCTAAACACTCATGGCGGAGTCTCTGCTGGTAAAGTAGTCGCCCTTTTAGAAACTAAACGTATTACTTTACATTCTAATGCCCAAAGATTTATTGAATCTGATCTTGGTGTATTGAAAGTAGTTAAAATCAGAAAGATTAATTATCGCCATCCTTGGGTTTATGACTTTTCGGTTCCTGATGCTGAAAATTTCGTCGGCGGTTCAGCGCCAATTATGGTTCATAACAGTATTGACGAGGCAATGGCTGGCTATGCCAAAAACATCAAAGTAGAACTTTTGAAAGAAAATCAGGTGGCAGTGACTGATGATGGTCGGGGTATCCCGGTTGATATGCATCCCCAGACAAAAAAATCCGCCTTGGAAACAGTAATGTGCACTCTCCACGCCGGCGGTAAATTCGGCGGCGAGTCATATAAAGTAGCTGGCGGACTTCATGGCGTGGGCGTCTCGGTGGTTAATGCTTTGTCGAAATGGATGAGAGTAGAAGTCTGTCGCGATAATAATCTTTATTCTCAGGAATACGAGAAAGGCAAGCCGAAATACAAAGTAAGAAAAGAAGGGAAGTGTTCACCCGCCCAAATTTCGCAAGGCGAAACTTGGGCGGGCAGGGCAACTGGCACCAAAGTTATTTTCGGCCCGAACCCGGAAATTTTTTCCAAAGTAGAGTTTGACCGAAAAAGAATTATAGACCATCTTCGGCAACAAGCTTTTCTTACCAAAGGTACTAAAATTGAATTTATTGATGAGCGGGAAGCCGCACCATTATATTATGCTTTTTGTTTTGAAGGTGGACTGCTATCTTTTATTAACTATCTCAATCGCTCCAATCAATCGGTTCAAAAGGAAATTTTTTACGTTAATAAGTCTTATGAAAACATTGAGGTGGAGGTGGCTTTTGTTTACAACCAAGAAATTGAAACTCAAGAGTTAAGTTTTGCCAATAATATTTATACCCCGGACGGCGGAATGCACTTGACCGGTTTTCGTTCGGCCTTAACCCGAACTTTAAATGATTATGGTCGGACCAACGGCTATCTTAAAGATTCCGAAGATAATTTGATTGGCGATGACATCAGGGAGGGCTTGGTGGCAATTGTCTCCGTTAAATTAAGAGAGCCCCAATTTGAAGGTCAGACCAAAGCCCGCTTGGGTAATCCGCCGGCCCGAACCGCAGTGGAAACAGTAGTTAATGAATCCTTAAAGGAATTTCTGGAAAAAAATTCCAATGACAGTCGGGCAATCATTGAAAAATGCCTGCTGACGGCTAAAGCCCGCAAAGCGGCCAAGGCAGCCAAAGAAACGGTTTTAAGAAAAGGCATTTTGGAAGGAATGACTTTGCCGGGAAAATTAGCTGACTGTTCCAGCCGCGACCCGGAAGAATCCGAATTGTTTATTGTGGAAGGCGATTCTGCCGGCGGCAGCGCCAAGTCGGCGCGGGACAGACGTTTTCAGGCTATCTTACCTTTGCGGGGAAAAATTTTGAACGTGGAAAAAGCCCGGGTTGACAAAATGCTTTTAAATAAAGAAATTCGCGCTTTGGTGATGGCCATTGGCACTGCCATTGGCGATGAATTCGACCTTTCAAAATTGCGTTATCACCGAGTCATCATCGCCACCGATGCTGACGTGGATGGCGCGCATATCCGCACCCTCCTTCTGACACTCTTTTATCGGTATTTTAACGAGGTGATTAAAAACGGTCATCTTTATATTGCCCAGCCGCCTTTATATCGGCTTCAGACTGGAAAAGAAATAAAATATGCGTATAATGATGCAGAAAAGGAGAAAATTATGAAAGAATTGGCAAAGGGCGAAAAACGGCAGACTAGTATCAATATCCAGCGCTACAAAGGGCTTGGAGAGATGAATCCGGAGCAGCTTTGGGAGACAACAATGGACGACCAAAACAGGATTTTAAAATCGGTGACGATTGAAGATGCTCAGGAAGCCGAAAGATTGTTTGATATTTTAATGGGGGAGCAGGTTGAACCCCGAAAACATTTTATTCAAAGTCAGGCGACAATGGTTAAAAATTTGGACATATAACGATAACAATGTTTAACAAACCCAAATCTTACATCCAAGAATCCTATCGGGAAATTCATAGGGTTAATTGGCCTACCCGCAAGGAGACCGTACGTTTAACCTTAATTGTTATTGGCATGTCCATAGGAGTGGCGATTTTTTTGGGTATTTTGGATTTCGTATTTACTTATTTATTGGAAAAGTTTCTTGTATAATTCAGAATTTAAAAGTCAAATGGAACAAACAAAAGAGAAAAAATCATCCGCCGCATCCGCCCCAAAAGATATTAAAAAAAGGGGGGAAAGACACTGGTACGCAGTCCATACTTACTCGGGCTACGAAGATGCGGTAGGCCGCTATTTACGTCAAAGAGTTAATTCTTTGGAGATGAACGATAAAATTTTTAATATTGTTGTCCCCAAGGAAACGAAAATTAAAATAAAAAACGGCAAACGTAAGGTGGTGGAAGAAAAAATTTATCCCGGCTATGTGTTGGTTGATATGACGATGAGCGAGGATTCTTGGTACGTGGTTAGAAATACCCCGAGAGTCACCGGTTTTGTCGGCGCCGACTCAACAGAGCCGACTCCGCTTTCCAAAGAAGAAGTCGAGGCCCTATTGGATCGGATGAAAGGAGAAGAGCCCAAATTTAAAATTGAATTTCGGACCGGTGAAACCGTGAGAATTATTGACGGGCCATTCAAGGATTATGAGGGAAAAGTGGCTGAAATAGACGAAGAGCACGGTAAAATGAAAGTGATGGTTCCGATTTTCGGTCGGGAAACAAGAGTGGAGTTGGATTCTTTACAAGTACAAAAAATTTAGGGCTTTGTCTAAATTTTGGAGGCAATAACCGAACAAAATTTAGAAACAAAACCTTTACCCCGGCCTCTATGCTTATTAAATAAGGAATAATTCTATTTACTGATATTAAACTTAGTAATAAATATTTTATCGTAATTTTATGGGCTTAAAGGGCGGGGTGCTCCATGTTGTAGATAAATTTTCATCGCTACGCTGGAGCTTCGCTCGAAAATTTAAACAACATGGGCAAGCTAATTAAAACAATCGTAAAATTACAAATTTCTGCCGGAGCAGCCAATCCGGCGCCGCCGGTTGGGCCGGCTTTGGGTCAGCACGGCGTTAATATCGCCCAGTTTTGTCAGGAGTTTAATGAAGCCACCGGGAAAATGACCGGAGACATTATTCCGGTTGAAATTACGATTTACGAAGACCGAAGTTTTGATTTTAAATTAAAAACTCCGCCTGCCTCGGATTTATTAAAAAAGGCGGCTGGCATTAAAAAGGGTTCTGGCGATCCGCTGAAAAATAAAGTCGGCAGAGTGACCAAAGCTCAGATTAAAGAAATCGCCGAAAAGAAGATGGCGGATTTAAACGCCAACGATATTGAAGCGGCGATAAAAATAATTGAGGGGACAGCCCGCTCAATGGGAATTATTATAGAAGAATAAAATTTTTTATTTTGTCTTATGCCGCAAAGATTATCTAAAGACGAATATTATCTAAAAATTGCCAAACAAGTTGGCTTAAGGTCAACCTGTTTTCGCAACAGGGGAGGAGCAATTATAGTTAGAGATGACCAAGTTATCGCTACGGGCTATATTGGCGCTCCACGAAAAACCAAAGATTGCTTTGAAAGGAACGAATGTTTAAGAGATAAATTGGGCATTCCCCATGGCAAACAATATGAAATGTGCCGGTCGGTTCATGCCGAAATGAATGCCATAATCAATGCGGCCAGAGCCGGAGTTTCTCTTTTTGGAGCAGATATTTATATTTCTTGTGAAAATCCAAAGGATAATACGCCAAGGGATAGTTTCCCTTGTTTTATCTGTAAAAAAATAATTATTAACTGCGGAATTAAAAGAATTGTTTGTACCGACAATAAAAATGACATAGTCATATTTAACGTGGAAGACTTGATTAAAGATTGGCAGGAAAAAGACATAATTGATGACCAACGCCAATTTGGAACGGATTTAAACATTAAAGAAGGTTTAAACTGATTTTTCAGTATGTCGAATAAAATTATCTGCATTGTCGGCATGGCTGGTTCTGGTAAGAGTATTGTTTCCGATGAATTGGTAAAACGCGGTTTTTCATATTTAAGATTTGGACAGATTACTCTTGATAAGGTTAAGGAAGAAGGTCTCGAACCCAACGAAAGTAATGAAAGAAAAATAAGAGAAAAATTCAGAAAAGAATATGGAATGGGGGCGTTCGCTACTCTTAATATTCCAAAAATAGAAGAATTGCTTAAAAAATCTAATCTAGCAGTTGATGGGCTTTATAGTTGGTCAGAATATAAAATACTCAAAGATAAATATGGAGATTCGAGGTATGTTATAGCGGTATATGCGCCGCCAGAATTGAGGTACGAAAGATTGAAAAATAGGGCTATGGCGGATGATGAAAAACAACGTTTTAGATCTTTTACAGAAAAAGAGGCAAAAGCCAGGGATTATGCCGAAATTGAAAATATAGAAAAAGGCGGTCCTATTGCGATGGCAGATTTTACGATAGTCAATATAGGCACAATCGAAGAATTAAAAGAAAAAGTAAGTGAAATTTTAAAGAAAATTTGATATGCAAAAAAATCCTTATCGCGGTAAATTTATCGTGTTTGAATTCTGACGATTGGGATATAAGGAGGGGTGTCCAGAATATTATTGTAAAAAAATAATTTAAAAATATGGATTCAAAAATCAACGCTTTAATTAAAAAAGAAAT
>PFKY01000006.1 GCA_002784365.1 Candidatus Wolfebacteria bacterium CG_4_10_14_0_8_um_filter_39_64
TGATAAGCTGTTTCAGTTCCTGCGGTGATAACCAAATCACATTTGCCACAACTATTCCAAAGTGAAAGAACGCCAGAAATAGTGCTATCGCGTAGGCCATTAAGACTCGTCCGGGGCTCTGGGTAATTAACCGTGATTTTGCCGCCACTAATTTGACTCAAATTTTGACGAATTTGGGCATCAGTAGAAGTGCCTGGCGTAGGCGTAATCGTTGTAGCGGTTCCGGGCGCTATCGGCTTAAATAATTCTTCCTGGCTTTTTAAATTCACCAAATCCGGATTAATAGTCCAAAGAATCAGGTAAGCACCAAGCAAAAGCACCAAGCCCCATAAAGCGCCTTTAATCCATTCCAGGGCGTCTTGTTTGCTGGTGACTGCTCCGGAAACCGTCCATAAAATTGCTCCGTAAATTAAAACTCCCAAGGCAGCGGCGCCAGCCAATCCCAAAGCAATTTTATAAAAACGAGATACTAAACCAGCTGGAGATTTTTCCTCTGACCAAGGATAAGTAAGCTTTATTTGAGGCGAGGATTCGGCAGCTAAAACTACATTAGCCAATACAACTATGACAATGACTATGATAGTAACTGTGCCAATGATAAATTTTATCTTTTGCATATCATTATTTTACTTTTAATTGAATAGTCTTACTGGCGGTTTCTAGTTGATTTAAAATATTTTGAACTGTGGCGCGAAGACCGACAACAAAACCAGAAGGGGTTCGGGGATCTATATTCAAATTCAGCGACCAAGGATTGTCAAAAGCGCCTTCGGCTTTTTGCTCATTAGCCGACCATTCAATAGAAAGGCTATTTCTATCTTTAATATTAAAGAAAAACGGGGTTGCCTGAAAAATCGATAAACCAGTACTGATTTTGGCATCCGGATAAGGAACATTAATTACTGCCTCTGGTCCCCTAACGGGAATTCTGATGATTTTATCTAATATTTCTCCTCCTTTATAATCAACTATTGATATTCTTATTTCCGTTTCCTGACCGGCATAATCAGGAACAGTGATTTTTAAAGATTTTATTCCCAAGCCGTCATTTTCATTCTTAATTAATTTGTCGTTGACATACCAGCGCACTTTGGTTTTTGAGAGGTCGGCTATTTTAGCGTTGTCAATTAATTCAAAACTAATCGAAATCGGCGTTCCGTTTATAGCCAAAATTTTTCCTTGATACCAACTCGGCGCATAACTCTCAGCCTGCCAAGAAATTAAAAATTGAGGCGAAGATTGAGCTTCTACCAAATAGAAAGTAGAAAGTAGAAAATAGAAAATAGAAACTGAGAATA
>PFKY01000062.1 GCA_002784365.1 Candidatus Wolfebacteria bacterium CG_4_10_14_0_8_um_filter_39_64
ACATCAATACTCCGGAAACGCTGATTTTCAACAAATCAAGGATTTTATACGGTTTTCATAAAACAAAAAAGCATATTTTGGAACAGAAATCCGCGGTTTTGGTAGAGGGGCAGATGGATTTTTTGATGGCTTATCAGGACGGCGTTAAAAATGTAATAGCCACTTCGGGCACTGCCCTGACTTTTGACCATTTAAAAACTATCCGTCGGTTAGCCGAGCAATTGATTTTGTGTTTTGATAATGATGAAGCGGGTTTTAATGCGGTTGAAAGGGCCATTGATTTGGCTAATGCCAATGATTTTAATGTTAAAATTTTAACTCTTCAGGACTTCAAAGACCCGGCCGAAGCAGCACAAAAATCACCGGGGGCATTAGCCGGACTCATTAAAGAGACCAAGCCGGCAATGGAATTTTATTTTGAAAGATACCTTAAGGAAAAAGTTAAACTGGAGTTACCCGAGTTTAAGAAGAAAATCAGGATTGTTTTGGCTAAAATCAAGAATTTAGCCAGCGCAGTGGAACGAGCTCAGTGGCTTAAAGAGCTTAGCCAAAGAACAAAAATTGAAGAAAAGACCCTGGCCGAAGAAATGGAACAACTTAAGACGCTGAACTACGCAGAAAAAAACGCTGAACTACGCAGAAATAGTCCGCGTCAGTCCGCGTCCAGTCTGCGTGAGTCAGCGTGTAGTCGTCGCGAACTAATTTGTCAGCGGTTGATTAGTTTGGCGATTTTAGACAAAGATTTTCAGGAAAGAATAAACGAACATCTGGATTATTTTTTAGAGGATTATTCATTGATTTTAAAATGCCTGAGGGAAGAGGCAAAATTAGAAGACGAGCGGTTAAATAATTTATTGAATTTAATTTCTCTTCGTTCTTCTTTTGAATCCTCCATTCTTGATCCAGAAAAAATAGAAAAAGAATTTCAGGAATTGCTTCATCAACTCAGAATAGAGTATCTAAAAGAGAAAAGACAAGGGTTAACTGGCTTAGTAAAGGAGGCGGAAGGGACCGGGGATGAAACAAAAGTCGCTTCGGTGTTAAAGGAATTCAATGAGGTTTCAAAATCAATCCAAAATGCTTAGAAAACGTAAAATTAAAAAAACCAAATCCAGAAAGAGGCGGGTAAAACGTCAGCTCAGACGGAAAAAGACCAAAAAAATCAGAAAACGAATTGATCTCAATAAACGCCATTGGCGACCCAAAGCCGCTTCCAAAAAATTCAAATTTGACGAATCGGCGATTGACGAATTGATTAAAATAGGAAGGCCCCGGGGATTTGTCACCGATACAGAAATTCTCTCCAATTTTCCCCATATTGAAAACGACGTTCTTTTTTTGGAAGAGATTTATGACCGCTTGGAAAGAGCCAATATTAAAGTCGTTGAAACCAATCAATTAATAGAAATAGAAAAATCGGATGTCAGCGAAAAAGAACTAAAAGAGGCGACCAAAATTGACGAAATCAGTTTGCCGGACGCGGTCCAGATGTATTTTAAGGAAATCGGGAAAACGCCGCTTTTAACCGGGCCTGAAGAACGGGACTTGGCCAAACGGGCGGAGCACGGCGATGAAGAGGCCAGACAGCAACTTATCCGGGCAAATCTGCGACTGGTCGTTTCGATTGCCAAGCGTTATGTCCATCGCACTCCGAATTTGAATATTTTGGATTTGATTCAAGAAGGAAACATTGGACTTTCCAGAGCGGTTGATAAATTTGATTACCGCAGGGGGTTTAAATTCTCCACCTATGCCACTTGGTGGATTAGACAAGCGATTACCAGAGCATTAGCCGACCAATCCCGAACCATCAGAATTCCGGTTCATATGGTTGAAACGATTTCAAAATACACCCAGACAAAAAGGAAACTGGCCCAGGAATTGGGACGCGAACCTTTAGCCGAAGAAATTGCCATTGAGATAGGCACTACCGTGGATAAAGTCCGCCATATCCAGAAAATCTCCCAGGAAGTGCTTTCCTTGGAGGCGCCGGTCGGAGAAGAAGATGAAGATTCCGTCCTTTCGGAATTCATCAAAGATGAAAAGAGTTTGACTCCGTCTCAACTGGCAGCCCAATCATTGCTTAAAAACAAAATCAAAGAAATTTTAGTTGATTTAACACCACGCGAACAGGAAATTTTGAGATTGCGTTTTGGTTTGGAAGACGGCATAACCCACACTCTTGAAGAGGTGGGGAAAAGATTCGGCGTGACCCGCGAGCGAATCCGTCAAATTGAAGCCAAAGCGCTGACAAAAATAAAAGCTCACAAAAAAGCAAAAGCGTTGGAAGAATACTAACTAATTTTGATTTTTTCCAAAGAATTTGCTATCATTTAATAAAGGTCACAATAAGATAATTAATTATATGAGTAAAATATTGGTTTTAGTATCGTTATTAGCGATTGGTTTTTGGGCAACAACCGCTTCGGCTTTGGCCCAGGAACAAACCAGTAAAGTGGATTTGGGTGTGGAAAACCCGGGTATTCTGCCAAGTAGTCCGTTTTATTTCTTAAAAGAATGGAGAAGGTCAATCACTAGGTTTTTTACCACTAACCCGGTAAAAAAGGCGGAATTGGAATTAAATGAAGCCAATGAGCGGGCGGCGGAAATTAAAAAATTGGAAGAAACTGCTCCTTCCAAAATTGAGGCAATCACTAAAGCGACGAACAATTATCAACAAAATATGGAGCGGCTAAGGGCGCGTTTAGAGCAATTAAAGCAAACAAGTGAAAATCCCAACGTTGATAAACTGGTGGAAAAATTAATTGACCGCTCAATCAAACATAACGAACTTTTTGACAATTTAAAAGACAAATTTCAAGAGCAGACGGATTTGAGGAATAGATTAGAAGCCGGACAAGAGAAAATTAGCGAAGTGATTTCAGAAATTCCTCAGCGATTCGAAAACGCAACCGAATTTCAGCAAAAATTACTTGATAAAATTCAGGATCTGCCCGATAGCCCGCTTAAGGAAGTACGGGCGGTTGAAATATTGAATAAAATTGAACAGAAATTATCGGGACAACAGGAAAAAATTCAAGAAGCAAAAGATAACTTGATTCAAAAAGCCGAAAACAAATTAAACGAATTAAACGAATTACGAGATTTAAAAAGTACCGCCACGACAACGAATGCCAATACAACAATTTTAAGGCAGGAAATTCAAGAAAGAATTCAGAGAATCAAAGAAAAAATCAACGTTCAGCAATAATGTCCTCAGAGGAAATTCGCCAATCATTCTTGGAGTTTTTTAAAAAGAAGGGGCATAAAATTGTCCCTTCTTCGTCTTTAATTCCGGAAAACGACCCGACAACCCTTTTTACCGGCTCAGGAATGCAGCCGATGTTGCGTTATCTATTAGGAGAAAAGCATCCTCTTGGGAAACAAATTGTAGATGTTCAAAAATGTTTTAGAACCGACGATATAGACGAAGTCGGGGATAATCGCCATACGACTTTTTTTGAGATGCTCGGAAACTGGTCTTTGGGGGATTTTTTCAAAAAAGAACAAATTCCTTGGATTTTTGAGTTTTTAACAGAAACAATTAGTTTAAACCCGGAAAACATTTACGTCACTGTCTTCCGAGGCAACGAGACCCTAAAACTTCTTCGCGACGAAGAATCTGTTAAAATTTGGCAAGAAGTCTTTGGTAGAGTTGAAATTGAAGCAAAGGCTGTCGATTTTTCCGAGAGAGATGGCATGCGGGGTGGAAGAATTTTTTATTATGACGAGAAAAAAAATTGGTGGTCACGCACTGGTGTACCAAATGAAATGCCCGTTGGAGAGCCAGGTGGGCCAGATAGCGAAATATTTTGGGATTTCGGTGCTGAGCTTAAAATTCATGAAAAGTCAAAATTTAAAAACCAGCCTTGCCATGTAAACTGTGATTGCGGACGATTTTTAGAAATAGGCAACAACGTTTTTATGGAATATGTAAAAACAGACAGCAGATTTTCTTTGCTGCCGCAAAAGAATGTGGATTTTGGCGGTGGCCTCGAACGGCTAGTGGCGGCTAAAAATAACGACCCAGATATTTTTAAAACAGATGTTTTCAGTGAATTGGTTGCAAAAATTCGCGAACTTGCCGGCGACATAAATGATAACGCAATAAGAGTATTTGCAGACCATCTCCGCGCTTCCGTATTCTTAATTGCTGACGGGCTTAAACCTTCCAACAAAGAAGCGGGTTATATTTTACGCCGGCTTTTGCGCCGGATTTTGGCTTACACCGTAAAATATGATATTCACGCTGATTTGTTTCCGGCCAGCGTAGAGATTATTAAAGAAAAATTTGGAGAAATTTATCCGGAAGTTAAAGAAACCAAAATGATTTTAGAAGTTTTAGAAGACGAAAAACAGAAGTTCCATGAGGCAATTGGCCGGGGAATTAAAGAAATAGAAAAATATCCAAAAATCACCGGTAAAGATGCTTTTTATCTTTATGAAACTTTCGGTTTGCCATTTGAATTAATTAAGGAATTGGCACCTAAAGATGCTGTAAAAGCTTTATCAAAGGGAGATTTTGATAAAGAGTTTGAAAAACATCAAGAACTTTCACGCACTGCTTCAGCCGGAATGTTTAAGGGTGGATTGGTTGATATGAGTGAACAGACAATTAAACTTCATACTGCTGCCCATCTTTTGATGGAATCTTTGCGTCAGGTTTTGGGCAATCACGTGATGCAGAAGGGGAGCAATATTACCGCCGAGCGCCTGCGTCTTGATTTTTCTCATCCGGAAAAATTGACCGCTGAAGAAATTAAAGAAGTTGAGGATTTAGTTAATCAAAAAATTCAGGAAGATTTGCTAGTAAAAATGGAAGAAATGAACCTGGAACAAGCAAAAAAGCAGGGTGCTATGGGCGTTTTTGAGGCCAAATATGGCGAAAAAGTTAAGGTCTACAGCATAGGTGATTTCAGTAAGGAAATCTGCGGCGGACCGCATGTTCAAAAAACCGGCGAACTTGGTCATTTTAAGATTATCAAAGAAAAGGCCTCATCCAGCGGAGTGAGACGAATTAAGGCTGTCCTGGATTGACCCCGTTAGAAGTCTTGGAATAAAAAAATTTATTAAATTTTTTTATTTTGGTATTTTGCTGAGATTCATCCCGTGTAATGTCTCTGCTATAATCTACATATGCACCATTTCAGCAGACTTCTAACGGGGTTGAAATTTGATAAAATTTTTACTAATATAAAGTGTAGGAATTAGACGCGTTGTTTACATTTCGCTCGGCAGTCAAATCTCCAAAGTACCGGCTGTCCTTTGCCCCAGCGGGCAAAGGCAGCCTGCGCTCTCGGATTTTTACTCCGACTAAAGTCGGAGACCATGCTAAAAATCCTGCGAGAGCTACTTTGGAGATTTACTGCCTTGCTCAAGATTAAAATACGTAAACAACGCTCGGAATTCGTATAAGTAAAGATATGGCTAATATTCTAAAAAAACCGAAAAGAAAGAAAATGGTTGACATTATTCAGCCGATTTCCGTTCATTTAAAAGATAAAGAATTTGAGCCGAAGAGCATTGAAAAGAATATTAAGGAGGACTTAAGAAAAATAGATAAACAGGTTGAGGAATTCACAAAAAAAGAAGAGAAACAGTTTAAAGAAGAAGAAAAACCGGAAAGAAAATTTAGACCGAAAAAATTTAGGATAAAAACCTATGTCTTTATCGGGCTGTTATTGGCGGTATTGGGAGGGGGAATTTATTCAGCAGTTGAATTCTTGCCAAAAGCGGAAATTAAAATTATCACTAAAAAAACCGAATGGAATTATGTTGATTCTGTAATCGCCGATAAAAATATCACTAAAATTGACGTTGGCCAAAAACGAATACCGGCCGAAATATTTTCGATAAGAAAAAATTTCAATTTTTCTTTTCCAGCTACCGGCAAGAAAATAGTACAGGAAAAAGCCGGCGGCAAAATCATTATTTATAACGCTTACAGTTCTGAACCTCAACGATTGGTGGCTACCACCCGCTTTGCGACTCCTGACGGTAAAATTTTCCGTCTTGTTAAAGAAATCATGGTGCCAGCCGCCAAAATAGTTGAAGGAAAAATCGTTGCTTCCAGTATTGAAGCGACGGTGGTGGCTGACCAAGCCGGGCCGAAATACAATATTGAACCTGTCAGTCATTTTTCCATACCCGGTTTTCAGGGCTCGGCAAAATATCAGGGATTTTATGCCGAATCTAAAGAAGCGATGAAAGGCGGCTTTATCGGAGAAAAAGCTTTCCCCACCGAAGAAGATATTAAAAAAGCCAAAGAAAAAGCTAGTCAAGACCTCAGAGATTCCGTTGAATCTTTCCTGTCGCTCCAAACACCGCCGGAGTTTAAAATTATTGAGGGAAGCAAACAGTTTAATCTGTTAAAACAAGAAGTAAATCAACAGGTGGATGAAAAAAATAATTTCACGGTTTTTTCAGAAGCTGAATTACTGAATATTGCTTTCAAAGAATCGGATTTAAAGAATCTGATAGAAGAGACAGCTAAAGCCAAATTGGGAACCAACTTTAAAATAAAAACCTATAACTTAGAATATGGAGTCGGTCGAGCCGACTTTAAACAAGGTCAAATTTCTTTTGCCGTTAATTTTCAGGGTGTTTTTGAAGAACCTTTCAATGTTGAAGATTTTAGGCAAAAATCCGTAACCAAAAGCGAAACAAACTTAAGAGCTTTAATTTCCTCTTTCCCTAATATTCAAAAAGCCACAATTTCTTTCTGGCCGTTTTGGGTAAAAAGAGCACCGGATGATATTAAACGAGTAAAGGTGGAGGTGGAATAATAGATATTGACTATTAACTATTGACTAATTACTATATTAAGGCATGCCGGATAAGAAAAAACGAATCGAAGGAATAGTTATGGAATCTCTGCCTTCCGCTACTTTTAAGGTTAAAATCTCCGACAGCGAAGAGATTCTTGCTTATCCTTCCGGAAAGATGAGATTATATTTCATTAAGGTTTTGCCGGGCGACAGGGTTTTGGTGGAATTAAGCGAAGACAGAAAAAGAGGGAGAATAGTCCGCAGGCTATAAACGCGATGCTAATATACTAATTCATGCTAATGATACTAATAATATTCGTATAATTAGTATCCATTCGTATATTGGCATCGATTTAGCGAAGCGATTATGAAGGTACGTTCATCCGTTAAAAAAATTTGTAAAAGTTGCAAAACTGTCCGGCGACAAGGGAAAATTTATGTTATCTGCAAAAAGAATCCCAAGCATAAACAGAGACAAGGATAAACGCGATGCTAATATACTAATTCATACTAATGATACTAATATTCGTATAATTAGTATCCATTCGTATATTGGCATCGATTTAGCGAATGAGACTCGTTGGTATAAATATTCCCGATAATAAACGCATTGTGATAGCGCTGACTTATGTTTACGGCATCGGCCACTCTTTGGCGGATCAAATCCTGAAATCGGCCAAAATTGATTTAAATAAACGAGCAAAAGATTTAACTTCCGAAGAAATTAACCGGATAAAAGAAATAATTGAAAGAAGTTATAAAATTGAGGGGGAATTGCGTCAAATAGTTAAGCAAAATATCGGTCGTCTCAAA
Source organism: Candidatus Wolfebacteria bacterium CG_4_10_14_0_8_um_filter_39_64 (assembly GCA_002784365.1). Classification (GTDB taxonomy): domain Bacteria; phylum Patescibacteriota; class Minisyncoccia; order UBA6257; family UBA9933; genus UM-FILTER-39-64. The sequence goes on from PFKY01000062.1 coordinate 7,581, forward strand.
GAAATCCAATGCTATCGGGGAATTAGGCATTTAAAAAGATTGCCGACAAGAGGACAAAGAACCAAAACAAATTCCCGGACAGTGCGAGGCAATGTCAGAAAAACAGTCGGCAGCGGAAAAAGAAAATTAGAAAAGACGTAAACCAATAAAAAAACGATTATGGGTAAGAAAAAAATAATTAAAAAAAGCGAAGAAGAAATATTAAGGGAGAAAGATAAGCTGGAAACGACGATAAGCAAAGCGGCTGCCGGGAAAAATATTGGCGCTAAAAAAATAGAAAGCGGTCGGGTTTATATCAACGCTACCTATAATAATACGCTTTTAACCGTTACCGACAGGTCGGGTAATGTGATTACCTGGGCTTCGGCTGGCTCATTGGGATTCTCCGGTCCAAAGAAAGCCACGCCTTTTGCTGCCTCCAAAGTAGTGTCTGTTATCAGCGAAAAATTAAAAAAAATCGGGTTTTCAAACCTTGAGGTTATTGTTAAAGGCGTGGGAACCGGTCGCGATTCATCTATCCGGTCGTTGGCTAATCAGGGATTCAATATTTTATCAATTAAAGACATGACACCCGTTCCCCACAATGGCCCAAGACCGCCGAAAGTGAGAAGAGTGTAAATATAAAAATTATTCTAATTAGTCTAATTTCTAATTATTCTAAAATTTGGGTATTGGGATTTGGGATTTATTTAGGTCAATTAGAATAATTAGGTTAATTAGAGTAATTTACAAAACGTGGTTTCAGATTTATCCAAATTAGAGCAGAAATTGGGAATACAATTTAAGAATAAGGACCTTCTTAAAGAGGCCATTACTCATCGTTCCTATCTCAATGAGAATCCTTCTTGGAACCTGCCTCATAATGAGCGTTTGGAATTTTTAGGCGATGCGGTTTTGGAATTGGCGGTAACCGAAGACCTTTTTAATCAATATCCTCAGTATCCTGAAGGACAGTTGACGAGCTTGCGGGCGGCTTTGGTTAATTATCAAGCAATAGCTACGGTGGCGCGAGACCTGAATTTGGGAAATTTCATCCTGTTATCCCGAGGCGAAGCCAAAGATGTCGGCCGGGCCCGAGAAGTGATTTTGGCCAATGCGATGGAGGCTTTGCTTGGCGCAATTTATTTAGATAACGGTTATCAAGGAGCAAAAAAAATAATTGAACGATTCGTCATTAATCCCAATCTGGACAAAATTATTGAAGCCGGTCTTTATAAAGACCCCAAAAGTCATCTCCAGGAAGTAGTGCAGGAAAAATTAAAATTGACACCCACTTATCAAATATTGGAAGAATGGGGACCGGACCATAAAAAGATATTCAGGATGGGAGTTTATTTCGGAGAAAAATTAATAACCGAAGGCGAAGGGTATTCCAAACAGGAAGCAGAAATTGAAGCAGCCAAGAACGCATTGAAAACATATGTTTCTTAAATCTTTAGAACTCAACGGTTTTAAATCTTTCGCTCAGAAGATCGTCTTGGAATTTCCGCCGGGCATTACGGCGATTGTCGGGCCAAACGGCGCCGGCAAATCAAACGTTATTGATGCCATTCGGTGGCTTTTGGGTGAGCGGGAGGCAAAAAATTTGAGGGGCGCTAAAGCCGAGGATTTGATTTTTAACGGCACTCCAAAAAAACCGAGATTGAGCATGGCTCAGGCCAGACTTTATTTTGACAATAGTTCCGGTTTCTTTCCCGTTGATTTCAAAGAGGTTGTGATTAATCGGCGGGTCGGCCGGGACAGCATTTCCCAATATTTTATTAATAAGGCGGAGGTACGGCTTAAAGATGTAATTAATTTTTTTAGTCGTTCGCGGCTTGGAACAAAAGGATTAACGATTATCAATCAGGGGGACAGCGATTTGTTTGTCAGGGCTTCGGCCGAAGAGCGGAGAATAATGATTGAAGAAGTTCTGGGACTGCGCGAATATCAAATCAAAAAAATTGAAGCCGAACGTAAGCTGAAAAACACCTTTTTTAATCTGGAAAAAGCAAGGGCGATGATTGAAGAGGTGGCTCCGCGCCTCAGGACGCTTAAACGCCAAACCAATAAATGGGCGAAGCGGGTTAAACTTCAGGAAGAATTGGAGCAGCTTGAAAAAAATTACTTTTCTTATAAATTAAACGGAATAAGAAGCAGTCAAGCCGAAATTGAACCGGCCCTTAATTCTTTTGATAAACAAATTGATGAAAAACAGAAAGAACTGAATATTTTGGAATCAAAACTTAAAAAAATTGAATCCCAGCCGCAAGAGTATCAGGAAATAAAAAAGATTAAACACAAACAACAGGAATTATTGCTCGAGCGCTCCCAAATCCAGAAAGAACTCGGCCGTTTGGAGGCAAAATTGGAATTTTTTGCCGCCGACCGCGGCGATACAAATAATAATTTTAAAAACGAAGATTTATTTGGTTTTATTAATGAGGCCAAGCAAATTCTTGAAGAAGGCCTAAGGCAATCAAACTTTGAAAAATTAAAAAGCATCATTAAAGAATTGATTGATAAAATTGATAATCTTCTAAGCCCTGCCAAAACCGAAGATTTTAAACCAAATGCATTATCGGAGTTAGAAAAAAGCAGGGACGATTTGCTGGCGAAATTCGACACGGCAGAAAAGGAATTGAAAAAATTAGAGAAGGAAGAAACTGACATAACCGTCAATTTGGAAGAATTTAATAAAAATTTTCAAAAAACATTTGAATTAACAGAATCCAAAAGGAGAGAATTAAGGGATTTGGAAGAAAAGAAAAACAGGATTCTTTTTGAAAAGGAAAAACTGAATTTAAAATTTCAAGATTTGGAAAATCAATTAAGACAGATAGGAAAAACAGTAAAAGATTTTAATTTTGAAGAATCTCAAGCTCTTCCGGAACCAAATATTCCGGACATCGAGCCGGACATTGAAAAACGAATGTTTAAATTGAGAACTGAACTCTCGGCTATGGGTGAAATTGACGAATCTTTGGTCAAAGAAACTCAGGAAGTGGAAACTCATTATAATTTTTTGACAAGCCAATCAAAAGATTTAGATAAAGCCATCATTGATTTAAAAAATCTCATTAAAAAATTAAATGAAAAAATTCATTTTGAATTCAACAGTTCGTTACATTCAATTAACGAAGAATTTAACAAATTTTTCCGATTGATGTTTAATGGAGGGCAAGCAAAACTAAGAATTAAGAATTATGAATTAAGAATTAAAAATGACAATGACAATAACAGTGACAATGACAACGAATTTGAAGAAAGGCAATTGAAGTCCGGAGTGGAAATTAATTTAAGTTTGCCAAAAAAACGAATTAGTAGTCTGGAAATGCTTTCGGGCGGCGAGAAAAGTCTGGTTTCGATTGCCGCTCTTTTTGCCCTGATTTCAATCAGCCCGCCGCCGTTTTTGGTCTTAGATGAAATTGACGCCGCTTTAGACGAGAATAATTCAAAAAGATTCGCTAATCTTATCAAAGAATTTTCCAGGAAAACGCAATTCATTGTGG
>PFKY01000025.1 GCA_002784365.1 Candidatus Wolfebacteria bacterium CG_4_10_14_0_8_um_filter_39_64
GCTTAAAAATTCCAACACGAAATTAGTAATCCTCTTCGGCGAAAATAAGAACAAGATTAAGAGACAAGCGACAAGAGATAAGAGACAAGAAGTAGTTTTAGTAAAAGATTTAAAATCCAGTGTTCAATTCGCCTATAAAACCGCCAAAAATTTATTAAAGTCAATGGTCAATGGTCAGTGGTCAAGTGTTAATATTCTATTCTCCCCTGCTTCTGCCAGTTTTGATATGTTCAAGGATTATGCGGATAGAGGCAAGAAATTCAAGAAACTTGTAAAGAGATTGAAATAATACTTCTCCCGAATGTTTATTAAATACTTGTAAAGTCTACGATCGTAAACTTTACAAGTAAAATCGCAGATAGAAGTAAAAAAATATTTGATTTATTTAAAAAGAAAAGGTAAAATTTATGTAAAGCGCGGGCGTAGCTTAGCCTGGTTAAAGTGCCTGCCTGTCACGCAGGAGATCGCCGGTTCAAATCCGGTCGCCCGCGCACGAATTTTTCCTATATGCTTTGGTTCGATAATAAAAATATCGCCATCATTTTCTCTCAAAAATCCGATGGCGATATGCTTTTCAAACAATCGCAGATTGACGCAGATAACAAGCTGACTGCCGCTGATAAACTCAACGAAAAAGTCCGAGCCAATCGGATTTCTTTTTTTTGAGAAAAATAACATTGACCCGCAACGACTCGTGAACGTCGCCGGAGTTCATGGCACAAATATCGCTATGACATGTCATAGCGACTTAGGGAAAGGCGCTCTTGATTCCGATACGCGTATTCCTGATACCGACGGCTTAATAACTAATGCCAAAAATTCTTATCCGGCTGACATTATTGTCTGGATAGGACCAGGCATAAAAAGCTGTCACTATGACGTTCCCCAAGAAAGAGCCGAGCTATTCTCAAAAGATTACAAAGAATGTATAATAATTGAGGGCGGTAAAATTTTCATGGATTTAGCCGGGATAATAACGCTCCAGTTAATTGGAGCGAGAGTAAGACCGGAAAAAATTACAACTCGACGCGACAAACAAGAAATTATTGAAGCTAATGCTTTTATAATCAATCTAAAATGACACAAAAAAATCTCTATGACACTTTAAAAGAACGCGGTTTTGTTGAGCAATCTACTAATGAAAACCAATTGCGGCAATTGGTTTCCAGACAAAAATTGACTTTTTACATCGGTTTTGACCCGACTGCTTCCAGTTTGCATATCGGTAGTTTACTTCCGTTAATGGCGATGGCTAACGCACAAAAACTCGGACATCGGCCGATTTTTCTGGCTGGCGGCGGCACGGGAATGGTGGGAGACCCAAGCGGCAAAGACAAAGCCAGACCCATAATGAGCTATCAACAAATTAAAGATAACGTCCAATCAATCAAAAAACAGGTTTCCCGAATAATTGATTTCAGCAAAAATCGCGCTTTGCTTTTGAACAATGCCGACTGGCTGACTAAGCTCAATTACATTGAATTTCTTCGCGACTTCGGCGTCCATTTCAGCGTTAATCGGATGCTATCTCATGAAGCGATAAAAACGCGACTGGCCAAGGGAATGTCTTTTTTGGAATTCAATTATCAACTGCTTCAGGCATATGATTTTTGGTATCAATTCAAACATTACAACTGCTTGGCGCAGATGGGCGGCAGCGACCAATGGGGCAATATCGTGGCCGGCGTTGAACTTATCCGCAGATTAGAGAAAAAAGAGGCATACGGCGTTGTTTTTCACTTGATAAAAACAGCTACCGGCAAAAAAATGGGCAAAACCGAAAAGGGAGCCATCTGGCTGGATGCCAAAAAAACTTCTGCTTATGAATATTATCAATATTGGATTAACACCGATGACGCTGATGTGGCAAAATTTTTGTCTATCTTTACCTTTTTGCCAATGGAGGAAATCAGAAAATATGGAAAATTGAAGGGTTCTGAAATGAAGAAAGCCAAAGAAATTCTGGCGTTTGAAGCGACAAAAATTCTTCACGGCGAAGAAGCGGCTGAAAAAGCCAGAAGCGCTTCCCGCACTCTTTTTGGAAAAGAAAAAGGCAAGACACATTTAATTCCCACGATTTTTATCAGTAAAAATCAATTAAAGAAAGGGATTTTGGTTTCTAGGTTGTTTAATATGGTCGGGCTCTCTAAATCTGTTTCTGAAGCCCGACGATTAATAATTCAAGGCGGCGGCTATTTAAACGAAAAAAGATTGGACAATCCCAATCTTTTGATAACGGCTAATGACTTTAAAAAAGGAGAATTTTTTTTACGAGCCGGCAAGAAAAAACATCAGAGGATAAAATTACAATAAATCACTCAATTAAATTCAATTCCTGAAAGGCCTTTTTATAAATATCAATAATTATTTCGGCTTCATTTCGGATGATAACAAAATCCGGTTCCGAAACAAGCCGGTTTTTTAGTTTGTGCGCCTGACGGAGTTCTTCAATATTAGAAATTTGAGCCGAATCAGCTTGTTCTAAACGCTCATCTAAATTTTTGCCGGGGTAACCGGCCATTTTTAATATCTCGTTTAAAATTCTATCGGCCTCAAGAATGGCTAATTTTAATCGGTCTGCCTTTCCTGTTTTTAATCTTTTTTGAATTTGCTTCCAGGCCATGAGGCTGCGCCGTTTACAGATGTCTTTACTGGTAAAAACACCGATATAATGTTCAATGTCCTGACCGACAATACCGGTTTTGACAAGAAAATAAATACTAAAAAATAAAAGAATACCTGAAATAAAAAGGGAAAGAAACTGGATAAGCAGTAAATTTTCAGAAATAAAATTTATAAAATTGGCAATCATATATTTAGATATTAGAAATTAGAAATTTTCTCATAGTATTGTCCGATTCCTAAAATGTCGGCTTCGCGAAACGGTTTACCGATTAACTGAAAACCGATTGGTAATTCTCCACTATCTATTTTATATTTTTTTACCGGAATGACCAAGCCGGGCAAGCCAGCCAAATTTACCGGAATAGTGAAAATATCCGACAAATACATTGCCAGAGGGTCGTCGGTTTTCTCGCCGATTTTAAAAGCTGGGGTGGGTGAAACTGGCGCTAAAATTACATCAACTTCCTTAAAAGCCCTGTCAAAATCTTCTTTGATTAAGCGCCGAACTTTCTGGGCCTTAGCATAATA
>PFKY01000014.1 GCA_002784365.1 Candidatus Wolfebacteria bacterium CG_4_10_14_0_8_um_filter_39_64
ACTTTATGAAAAATAAACTTGGTATTTCTAAAAATGTTTTTGTTTTGGGACTGGTGAGTTTTTTTAATGATGTGGCCTCGGAGATGATTTATCCTTTGGTGCCGATTTTTTTGACTAGTGTTTTAGGCGCGCCGGTGGCTGTGGTCGGCTTGGTGGAAGGTATTGCGGAATCAACCGCCAGTGTTTTGAAAGTTGTTTCCGGCTGGCTTTCCGACAAATGGCGAAAAAGAAAAATTTTTGTTGTCGCTGGATATTCATTTTCGACGATTTCTAAAATACTTTTAAGCTTAGCTTATAGCTGGCCATTTGTTTTGTTTGCTCGGTTTATTGACCGTTTTGGCAAAGGTACACGCACTTCTGCCAGAGACGCTTTAATTGCCGAAAGCTCAGAGAACTCGGCTCGCGGAAGATCATTTGGCTTTCATCGAGCGCTTGATACTTTGGGAGCGGTAGTCGGTCCGCTCATAGCTCTTTTGGCAATTCATTTTTTAGATAATAATTTTCGTTTGATTTTCTTTCTCGCCTTTATCCCCGCTTGTATTGGCGTTCTCTTACTTATTATTTTTGTTAAAGAAAAGAGAAAAGAGGAAAATCTTTTTCCTGCCCTTAATTTTAGTTGGCGCAATCTTGATTCTTCTTTTAAGATTTTTCTACTCATCAGTTTCGTTTTTGCTTTGGGAAATAGTTCGGACGCTTTTTTAATATTGCGAGCGCAAAATTTAGGTTTGTCGGTAGTATTGGTTATACTTGCTTATGTTCTTTTTAATTTTACCTACGCCATTTTTTCAATGCCTGCCGGTATCATTTCTGATAAAATCGGGCCCAAAAAAGTGCTGTTGACTGGCTTCTTGCTTTTTTCCTTTATTTATCTTTTTTTCGGCCTTACAAATATCAGTCTTTTTCTCTGGTTTCTTTTTCCATTTTACGGAATTTATATGGCTATTACCGAAGGAGTGGGAAAGGCTTATATTTCTAATTTAGTTCCCCAAGAAAAGGCAGGCACCGCTTTTGGCATTTATCAGACGACAATCGGCCTTTGCACTTTTTTTGCCTCTCTTATTGCCGGATTGCTTTGGACTTATATTGGTGTTAGCGCGCCATTTATTTTTGGAAGTGTAATGGCGGTAATCTCGGCTCTTTTGTTTGTTATTTTGGAAAAAAAGATAAAACTTGCTAAAATATAAAAGGGTTTCCCGCCAAACCTGCCTGCCGGCCAGGCAGGGAAAAACTTGAAATCGTCCCCCCGTTAGAAATTTTACCGGGCCGGAGTATGATGGTGGTACGCCTGGTTAGTTAGCTATCCTTTATTATGTCCACTTCCATCTCGAAATTATGACTTGAGAATCGATTATTGTATTTATCAACTTGCTAAATAGCATGTAAGTGCTAAAATTAATGTATGAGACATAATCTTAGGGAAATTATCGGACTAATAATTTGGTGGACAGAAGGAACAAAAGCTTATAAAGATAAGCGTGGGAAAAATACTTGGGTTTATAATGTAGATGTTACAAATACAAATCCAGAAATAATTAAGTTGTTTTTAGATTTTTTGAGAAAAGACGTAAAAATAGATGAATCGCGTTTAAAATTACAACTCCAAATTCATAAAGGAGATGATCAATGCGCAATAGAAAACTATTGGTCTAATTTAACTAATATACCAAAGCAAAGATTTACAAAAACAATTATCAGACCTCAGGGAAATAAAATAGGTAAAAGTAGAGGAACTTGTAAGATTAGATACTCCGATAAATCTATTTATTTAAAATTAGATTCTTCACTAAAGAGATTGTTACAAAAAAATTGACGGGGCATAGTGTAATGGCAGCACGAGTCCTTTGGGAGGATTTAGTCAGAGTTCGAATCTCTGTGCCCCGACAAAAAAAGAGTGAGGGGTGAAGGAGCATGCGGTCTGGGTTCGATTCCCAGCAGCCCGACAAAAAAACCGCTCCGACCGCGGTCGGAGCGGTTTTTTAATTATTCTATTTTAAGTCAAATTCATTCATTGTATCGTTAAATTTCTGGTTTAAATCATTAATTGCCCGCGCTTCGTCATTTATTTTAGTAATTAATTCGGCAATTCTATCACCATCAGTTTTCCCTAAAAATTTCCCCCTCAGTATTTCTAAAAGCTGAGTAAGATAATCATTATAAGTAATCAAGCGACTGATTAGAGCGGTTTCAGAGCTAATTGCCTCTAAAGCTTTTTGTCCGGCTGAAGCCGGAGAAATCTCGGCCAGATTTTTTGCCATTGTTTCCAACTGAACCGAAAGTTTAATAGCCCTCTCTCTGGCTTGGCGATTACGCTCTAATTCCTTGGATATTAAAACAAGGGCCTCGGTATATTTACGTTCTTTGTCAAGTCTGACAATCTCGCCAAGGCTGTTGGTTGATTCATTTGAAATAGTCACAATATCCTGGGCAATCAAAGAGGCCTCTTGCCGAGCCCGCAGAAAATCTTCCGGAACGTTCTTTACATCTACAATCAAAAACCGCAGAACGAAATAAGCGAGCAGAATAATAAATATAAAAAGGATCAGTATCCTGACCCGCTTTGGGATTTTTGAATAAAAATTAGAAATCATTTTGATTTTATTATAACACCCCCTATTCAAAAATACAAGAATTGCGTTATAATTTAGAAAAATTGCGGGTATCGTATAATGGCTATTACTACAGGTTTCCAACCTGTTAATAGGGGTTCGATTCCCCTTACCCGCTCAAAGACAAGTCAACCAAAACTTCTTCATAATCTAATTTGCCTGATTTCACCATCCCATCGTAATCAGCCAATTTTTGAAGCAGTTTTTTGGGCAGCCAATTCAAACTCGCTAAAATATTAAAAATTTTAACCGGCTCCTCCTGACCGATAAATAATTTCTCTAAAGTTGTAATTCTCTGCGATAAGGACCAATTTCTAATAATCGCATTGATAAAAGTAAAAATATTAGGAGATTGATAAGGATAGTCGCCGATTTTCTTCAAATCTTTCGTGTCAATCGGACCTTTTTGGGAAAGCAGACTCAGCTTATCCAGTTCATTAATCAAACCCCAACCGTCTCTTTTAAAAGCTTCGGCCAAAAAATTTACGGCTTGCAGAGTGAGCAATAATTTCCGCTCGCCAGCCTCTTTTCGGATAAAAAACCGCCAATTTTCTTCTTTAAGTTCTTTAAATTCTTCGACCGAAAACGATTTCTTTAATAAAAATTTTAATTCTAGCGGCGGCGACTTCTCTTCAGAAATTAAAACGGTAAAATTTTCGGAATTTAAATATTTCTTCAAAAATTCTTGTATTTTTGGGGTGTCAATTTCATAGACGCTCTTCAAAACCGCTAATTTTTTATTGTCAAAAATCAGCATTTGGGCCGCGAATTCCTTTAACCTGAAAAATTCATCCAGATTCTCTAAATCAAAATAATCGCAAGAGAGATTGGAGTATCTATTGCGGTATTCCTCAATAATCTTATTCAATTTTTTCTGCCGGCGATAAGAATCCGGACCGTAGAGCAAAATGACCATAAAGATGAGAATTTAGGATTTAGAATATAGAATTTAGGAAATTTTTTAATCCCTAAATCCTAACTCCTGAATTCTAAATCCTTTTATTAATAGCTGCCTTGATAAATTCCCTGAAAAGCGGGTGGGGTTTTAAGGGTCTTGATTTAAATTCCGGGTGGAACTGAGTACCCACAAAAAACGGGTGTTTTAATTTGGGTAATTCCATAATTTCCATCAGCCGGCGGTCCGGCGAAAAACCGGAAAAAACAATCCCTTTCTTTTCTAATTTTTCAACATACGCCGAGTTGACTTCATAGCGGTGGCGATGCCGCTCGGAAATCAGGTGCTCTTTATAAGCTGATTGGGCAATCGTCCCCTTTTTCAAAACCGCCGGATAAGCCCCTAGTCTCATTGTTCCGCCGAAATTTTTCTCCGTCAGATTTTTCTTTTGTTCTGGCAAAATATCAATGACCGGATGTTTAGTTTTAGGATTAATCTCCGTGGTATTGGCATCCTTATATCCCAACATTGAACGGCTGTATTCCACTATTGCAAGCTGCATTCCGTAGCAGAGACCCAAAAAGGGAATTTTTTTCTCTCGCAGATAACGGATGGCGGCGATTTTTCCTTCTACTCCCCGACTCCCGAAACCGCCTGGAATAACAATACCTTGATATTCGGAAAGTTTCTTTAAATTATTAGAATGAGTGAATTCGTCGGCGTTTAACCAGTGGAACTCCGGCTTTCTTTTAAAAAAATAGGTAGCGTGCTTCACGGCCTCAATGACTGAAATGTATGAATCCTCCAGAATAAAATCACCAGCATCGAAATACTTGCCGACAATGCCGATCTTGACTGGTTTTTTGGCACGACGGATGCTTGCAACCAGCCTATTCCAGCCTCTCATGTTTTTACCTCGCGGCTTCAGATTCAGCTTTTTCAGAATCACTCCGCTTAAATTATCCTTTTCAAAATTAACAGGCACTTCATAGATGCTGGAAATATCCGGAGCGGATATAACATTTTCTTCGGGAATGCTACAGTGAAAAGCTATTTTTTCTCTCCGTTTTTCATCAATCGGAATATGCGCCCGAGCAAGAATAATGTCGGGGTGGAGACCGACGCTGTTTATTGCCCGCACGGCGTGCTGCGTAGGTTTGGTCTTTAATTCTGTTCCACCAGCTCCGAGCGTGGGAAGAAAACTAACCAAAACCAAAAGAACGTCCGCCGGTTTTTTTGATTTCAATATACGAATCGCTTCCAGAAAGAGAATATTCTCGTATTCGCCGACCGTTCCACCGATTTCAGTGATTACAACCTGGGCCTTACTCTTGGTCGCCGCTTTATCAATTCGATCGATAACCTCGAGAGGGATGTAGGGTACGACCGAAACAAACTTTCCGCCATAACCCAAATTTCTCTCCCGGTTGATGACCGCCTGATAGACGCTTCCGGTTGTCATATAGTTGGCGCGCGTCAAGTCGCAATCCAGAAATCTCTCGTAGTTTCCCATATCCTGATCACATTCCATTCCGTCATCTAAAACAAAAACTTCCCCATGCTCTGTGGGATTCATGGTGCCGGCATCAACATTGACATAGGGATCAATCTTAATAGCCGTGACCTCAAAACCCCGGGACTGTAAAATTTTTCCGATTGAGGCGGCAGCTACACCTTTGCCAACCCCGGACATAACGCCACCAACAACAAAGATATATTTGAGCATAAAAAAATAACGCTAATCTACAAGATAATACTAATTAATTTAAAACTTTTTGACAGCTCGGGCAATAGTGGGCTGAACGACCGCCAATTTTGAGGCGCTGTATTGCCCCGCCGCATTTTTTGCATTTTTCTCCTTCCCGGCCGTAAACTTTCAGTCGCGGTACATATTCCCCTTCTTTGCCTAAGGCATTGAGATAAAGGTCAACGGATGAACCTTGTAATTTTAACGCCTCTGTTAATATTTTCTTTATGCCTTGAAAAGTTTTTTTGGTTTCTTTGGGTTTAAGCTCACTGATTTTTCTTAACGGATGCACGCCGGCGAAAAACAGAATCTCGTCAGAATAAATATTGCCGATACCGCTGATATTCTGCTGGTCCATTAAAAATTGCTTGATTTTTGCTTTGGGTTTTCGTTTCAAGATAGCCGAAAAATCCTCAAAAGTAAAATATTTTTTAAGCGGTTCCGGCCCTAATTTCTCTTTTTTAAAAAAATCAGCCAGTTTATCGGTTTCTATAAGTTTGACATAGCCAAACTGTCTTAAATCATTATGAAAAAGCCGGCTGCCATCTTGAAAATAATAAATTAAATGATTCCACTTTGCGTCTTCGTCTTTTAATATCTCGCCTTTTTTGCGAAAAATCAATCTGCCGGAAAGTTTCAGGTGTATCAGCATACTCCAGCCATTGGATAGCCCAAAAATCAAAATTTTTGCTCTCCGACCGATACTTTCTATTTTTGCGCCAACAACAATCTTTCGGAATTTATCCAAGGATAACTTGACCATTCTTGGCAAGCCAACATCAACCTTTGTAATCTTTTTGCCAACAATTAATTTTTCAAGTTGGCTTCTAATTGTTTCAACTTCGGGAAGTTCCGGCATATCCTTTATTCTTCTCCGTACACAATCTCCTTTGGCGGTATTAATTTGGGGTCAGTCGGCAAAGTGAAGTAAAAAGTACTGCCGCGGTTAATCTCGGATTCTACCCAAATCTGGCCGCCGTGACGCTTAATGATATTTTTAACAATATAAAGCCCCAAACCTAAGCCCTCTGGATAGAATTTCGTTGCATTCTCGGCTCGGAAAAATTTGCTGAATAATTTGTTCAACTCATCAGCCGGAATGCCTATTCCAGTATCTTTAACGCTAATTTTAATATAGGACTGATTTTTTACCCGTTCAACAGCGACCGTCACCTCGCCATTTGGCACATTATATCTAATGGCATTGTCTAAAAGATTGGAAACTACCATTGATAATTTCTGGGGGTCAACCGAAAGAGCGATAGAGGGCTCGGTTGGTTTTTGAAAATAAATTTTAATACCGAATTGCTTGGCAAAATCTTTCATGCTTTTAATAATTTCCTCAATGAAACTGATAATATTGACATTCTCAAATTGATAACCAAAGCGTCCCTCCTCAATTTTAGAAACATCTAATAAATCATTGACTATTTTTAAAAGTTTAACTGACGCTTCTAAGCCGGTATTAACCAATTCTTTTTCGCTTGCTTCAAGGTTCTGCTTGGCTAAAGACTCAAGCGCCCAATGAAGGCTGGTTAAGGGCGTTCGCAATTGATGGGAAGCCACGGCAATAAATTCGGTTTTTGAGCGAAGCAGCTCAATTTCTCTGCTTCGGTCATGAACTATTTTAACAAAACCCAGAAGTTGGCCACTGGAATCGATAATTTTATCGGTAGCCACCCGAAGTTCCATTTTTGGTTCATCAAAAAAAAGGTCAACAGCCTGAGGATAAATACCGGCCTCTGACCGCCTCATCACCACTGGCGCCAAAGAAGGAAAAATGACCTGGCTAAGTAATCTTAAGTGCGATTCCTGAGCGCGTTCCGGGGCAAAAT
>PFKY01000028.1 GCA_002784365.1 Candidatus Wolfebacteria bacterium CG_4_10_14_0_8_um_filter_39_64
AAAAACCGGCCAACTGGTCAGAAGTTTCCAAGCCGATAATCAGGCGGCCGATTAAATGCTCTTTGGCCCGTTCAAGTTCTTTATTTTCCACGGGTTTCTCTGCCAGATTTCTGAATTCTTCAAGTATCGCCTCAATCACCCGATCAATTTTATTGTGGTCAACGCCAGCCGAAGCAGCCAGATAACCGTGGTCGGTGTAAAGGTCAGCTTCGGCGCTCACATAATAAGCGGCGCCCATTTCATTGCGGATTTTCTGGAATAAGCGCGAACTCATCCCGCCACCCAAAATGTCCGATAAAACCTCCAAGACATACCGGCGCTCGTCAAAAATATCAAAAGCTCGGCTGCCTAAAATTAAATGGGTCTGGTCAGTTTCTTTGGATTTTAATAAAACCTCGGGTTTGTCTTGAGACTCAATGGTTTTTATTTTTGGAGTTTTTCTGCTAATTTTAATTCCGGTGAAAGCCTGTTCAATTTTTTCTACTATCCCTTCCTCGTTAAATTTTCCCGCCACCACGACCAAAGACGACTGACCAAGGTAATGTTCTTGGCGGTATTTTATGAAATCATCGCGGGTTAATTTCTTAATCACTTCTTTTCTGCCGGCAATGTCCCAGCCAGCCGGCTGGTCGCCATAAAGCAAGTTGGTGAATAATTCTTGAACCCGCCTCATCGGCAAATCTTCGTACATATTGATTTCTTCAATTATTACTCCCCTTTCTTTGTCAATTTCTTTGGATTCAAAAATCGGATTAAGGTACATATCGGAAACCACATCCAAAATGTCGTCAAAATGAACGGTTCTGGCTTTGGCAAAATAGCCGGTATATTCCATACCGGTAAAAGCGTTATAAACCGCGCCGATACTGTCCAGTTCCGAAGAAATGTCAATGCTTTTGGGCCTCTTTTTTGTGCCTTTAAAACACATATGCTCCAAAAAATGGGAAAGTCCGTTGATTTCTTTGGTCTCATATTTGGAGCCGGCTTCAACCAAAACCAGAACCGTGGTGGTTAAACTATCCGGCATCGGAATGGTGATGACCCGCAAATTATTATTTAAAGTTGTTTTTCTATAATGCTGCATAAATTTTTTCCAGATTCTGTTCTTCGCCAATATAAATTTTGGCCAAGCCGTCCCTTAAAACAAGAAGGGGTAAGGGGTTTCCGCGCCACTTGGGGTCGTTTAATGAAAGGTCAATCAAATAAAACGCGCGTTCAATTATCTGAATAAAAATATCCTTATCGTTTTCCATTGATAAAGCGCGTTTGATTTCCGAGGCAATGTGGCCGAGTTGGTCTCTTTTAGGTAAATTTTGCCAGCGTTCTAAGGTAATCATTTTATAGAAATTTTCTAAGGATTTCTTCTATTTTTTTCCGAATTTCCGGATTTTGAATTTCCATTGAGCGGTTGTTATCGGCCGGCTTGATATTAATCAAAGAAATAAAATCAAGCTGGCCGTTCGGATAAATGTTAAAACCCCATAAATCCGAAGCGGCTGAGCCGTCACTTATCAATTCTTCCGCGCAATCGCTGTGAAGTTCGCAACCCAAAGATAAAATTTCCCTTTTGATATCCGCTATGGCTTTTGTAAAAGGAGTTTTTAGTTCTTCTTTTGGTATCTTGTTTTTAATAATCATTTTTATCTTCGCCAGCGGCCGATTTTCAAATAATAGCCGATATTGGCGTTTTTATTGATAATTGGCTTAATTTTGCCCTCTTTTGACTAATCGATTAAGATTTAGTTTTAGCATATTTTTTCTTTTATATAATTAATTAATTTTTCAACCCTAATTCGCACTTGTTTCATCGTGTCGCGGTCGCGAACTGTAACATCATCTTTTTCCAAGCTTTCAAAATCAACCGTAATGCAAAAGGGCGTACCGATTTCATCCTGTGAATAATAGCGCTTGCCGATGTTACCGCGGTCGTCCCAAGCGACGGTAATTGGGTAATTGGGGAATTGGGGAATTGGGGATTTAAGCATTTCATAAATTTCGCGGGCTTTTTTGACTAATTGGGGTTTGTTGGCTAAAAGAGGAAAAACTGCGACTTTATAAGGAGCAAGTTTTGGATTTAATTTCAAAATAATTCTGTCATCTTCCTCCGAATAAGCGTCAATCAAAAAGAACAACGCCGCTCTATCCACCCCGCCGGACGTCTCAATCACCCAGGGAATATATTTTTTCCCTGTTTCTTCGTCAAAATAAGACATATCTTGACCGGAGAATTCTTGATGCCGGGCTAAATCCCAATCACCTCGATGATGTATACCTTCGCATTCTTTCCAACCAAACGGCGCCTTATATTCTATGTCCCAAGCTTCTTTCGCATAATGGGCCAATTCACTCTTTTCATGTTCTCTGAATCTCAAATTATCAGAATTGATGCCCAACGATTTATACCAATCCATCCGCAAATTCTTCCAAAATTCATATTGCTTCATAGATTCTTTTTTATCCGGCTTAACGTAATACTGTAATTCCATTTGCTCAAACTCAATTGACCGGTAAGTAAAATTGCCGGGCGTTATTTCATTTCGGAATGCCTTGCCAATTTGGGCTATGCCGAATGGAATTTTAAGACGAGAGCTACTCAGGACGTTTTTAAAATTAACATGAACGCCTTGCGTTATTTCGCCTCTCAAATAGACGGTGTTTTTTTCTCCCTCAACTACTCCGATTTTCGTTTCAACCAATAGATTAAATTTTTTAACTTTAGTCCAATCCACTTTTTCTTTCTTTTCTTTATGCCAATTTTCATGCTCTGCAATAACGTCTTCCTGGTCAGCCTTAAATCTTTGGTGGCAGGTCTTACATTCTATTAAAGGGTCATTGAAGCCGGTCATATGACCCGAGGCCTCCCAGACCCTCGGATTCATTAATATAGAAGTGCTCATACCGACAACATCATCCCTGTTTTTAACCATTGTTTTCCACCACTCCTGTTTAATATTAAATTTAAGCTCTGAGCCAAGCGGACCGTAATCCCATGTCCCTTTTAGACCGCCGTAAATTTCCGAGCCCGGATAAATAAAACCCCGGCGTTTAGCCAAAGAAACGATTTTTGTCATTAAATCATTATTCATTTTTTTATGGTATTACTGGTAATCCTGTAGTTAATGGTTTAGCCGAGTCCGTTAATTCAAGATTACCAAATTCGTCAAAACCTTTCATTGCGGTTTCGCTTAAAAGCGGCATTGGCTGGCCAACCTGGGTGATATTGGGTGTGGCTTCAATCTGGAAAACTGCCTCCACTGCTTTGGAAATTATTCCTTTGGTCGCCGGAATTCTATCGATCAACCAAGTTATTTCTTGTGTTCTTTCGTTATAAGCAAGCGTGCTGGTGGCATTAGTTTGGGTTTGGCCGGTCCAACGCACGCCTGATTGCAAAAAAGCCCTGACCTCGATATTTTTCACGTCCGTGGAATAATTTGTAATTGTCCAGCGAATAGTAAAATTCGCGGGCGTATTAACTTTTGGTGCTATAATTCTTTTGTCAATGAAGCTGTTAATGGTAATTTTTCCTCCTACCTTGGTTTTTAAATCTGCCAAGCCAATGGTTTTCTCCGAGGCGACATAATAAGGCACGGTCGGCGAAGAAATTTCGGCCTCAACTTTCAAAACAAAGTTTTTGTCGCTTACTCTTTTAATCGGATAAGCTTCTTTGGTTTCAATTTCAAATTCAACGAACCCTTCGCTGCCGGGCGCAACCAGCCGCAAGCCGGGAGTATTGGCAACATTCCAAATAATGGTGTTGTCTTTTGAATTGAAGAAGCCGGGAGTTCGGAGATTCTGAAAATTAAACATCTCGCCGGTCAGTTTGGCTTTTATTACCACGTCATTCAGCCCTACGTCGGAATTATTGCGAAAATTAATTTTATATTTTAAATCGCTATTCAGAGAAGCCAAATAATTCAGCTGGTCATTAAGAGTAATATTTAAAGCCAGGGGAGATTGGGCAATGTTCAAGCCAGCCGCTTTTTTGCTAATCAAATATTTCTGGCCGAAAAACTCGGCTTTTAGCGAACCCTTGATTTCAAAAAAGGATTTCTCGGCGCTAATCACGCTTCCCTTAATGACCAAGCTTCCTTTGTCGCTGTTTTTGGCCAAATCGCCGATTTTCCAAACGTTATTTCCGGCCGATGGGTTAACAGTAGTATTTTTAAAGGTAAAAAACTTGGGATAATCGAGTTCCAATTCAACACCGGAAAAATCTATATCGGAAACATTTTGATACTGGACCTCAATTTCAAAATCTTCATTGTTTAAAACCTTCTGAGGGGCGATTAAATCCAATTTAATTCCCGGCTCCTCAACCGCTACCTCAACGCTTTTTACCTGCTCAAAGCGCGCTTTGGGTCCCATGGTGGGAGGAAAATAAGAAACCGCAATTTCAAACTTTTTCAGAGATTGTTCATTTCCAAAAATGATGAGCGGAATTTTTTCTTGAAGACCGCTTTTTTTATCCAAATCTCCAAAGCTCCGATTTAAAGTCCTTTTCTCGGCGCTTTCAGCGGCAAACGCCGTTCCCTCGGGCAAAATCATTGAAAGTTTGATATCTTTCAACGAATTATCAAAATTGTTCTGAATATTAATTTCAATGTCAAAGGGAACGCCAAGCATGGCATTGGCCGGAGCTTTTAGGGAAAAAACAATATCGCGAGCGGTCAAATACTGATAAAAATAAAAACCACCGATAGCCATCAATATTAAAATTCCTACGATTAATATCCAAAATAATCTGCGGCTCATTTGGCTGAACCTGGCTAAAAATCCCGAAGTTTTCTTTTCCGTTTCTGGCGTCTCTTCAAGCCAACCGGTCTTTGGAGAAGACGGAATTTTTTCTTCTTTTTCTAATTCCTCAAGAGGCATGTTTTAAACTAATATGTAAGAATTAGACGCGTTGTTTACAGTTCTTTAGGATAAAAATAATTGATTAGTTTTTCCATCGGGGTAAGATTATT
>PFKY01000059.1 GCA_002784365.1 Candidatus Wolfebacteria bacterium CG_4_10_14_0_8_um_filter_39_64
ATAGATTTTTACCACTTTTCTCTGTGTATCTTTTTATCGTTGAAATCAGCGTTTGTGTGAGGCTCGATTTTATTTTTAGGATAACCAACTGGGATAATATTAACTGCCCGAAATTGTTCCGGAACGGCCAATAATTTTTTAACCCCTTTTTCCCATTCCGGCCGAAGGTTTTTCCAAACCGTTCCGAGTCCCAGAGCCGCGGCTTGTAAAAACATATTTTCAGATGCAACTGACAAGTCCTGAACCGGCAGAATGGATTTGGTTTCATCAATAACGGGGATTATCAAAACCGGCGCTTGTTTCACATATTCCTGACCCACGATTTCAAAAATTTTCTCTTTTGTTTCCTGCTTTCTGACGACCACAAACTCAACCGCTTGATTATTTTTCGCGGAGGGCGCAAATTGACCGGCTTTTATAATTTCAATTATTAATTCATCGGTCACATCGTCAGGCTTATATTCCCTGACGCTTCTTCTGTTTGATATTTCTTTAATAATCATAAAATTTTAATTTATTTGCTAAAATCTTTTTATTTTGGCTGCCGGGGCTGCCGGGCTTGGATTACCCAGCCCTTCGACAGGCTCAGGGCAAGCGGGCAGGCGGAATAATACGACTTAAATATTGGTGCTATGACATGTCATAGCACCATGCTATAGCATAGTGCCGGTTCTGGTCTATTTTTTAATCATTTTTACTAACCACTGAAACTGAATAAAAAACCAATTTATATCCATCCGGGTCTTTGACGACGAATTCGCGTTTGCCCCACGGCCAGGTTTTTGGCTCGGTTGAGTGAATATTTTTAATTTTGACAAATTGATAGTAATTATCAACTGGATTTTGAGCCGGATTCATCTTGAATGGGGGTTTTGTTCTCGTCTATAAACGCGAGCGTAAAATCGCCTAATTTTATTTTAGCTTGATCCTCCGATTTTTGAACGTTAAAACCACAAGTCCCTCATAAAACTGGATAGTTTTTTCTATATCGCTTGTGAAAAACAATGTGAAATGAACTCTTTTAAGCATATTTTTACTGGCCTTTAATTTTCTGTTTTTTTAATTTTGTAGACCCTCAACGAAGTACGTCGAGAGAAATCAGAGCTCATTTTTTATAGACAATAAATAAATTTCCGTATAAAATTATATCATCTTAATATTATTGCCGGGTCGTCTAATGGTAGGACAGCGGCCTTTGAAGCCGTTTATCGGGGTCCGAATCCCTGCCCGGCAGCCAATTATTTCAAATTTTCAATAATCGCCACCTCCAACGGTACTATCGCAAACGGACTATATCTCATTTCCGTATATGCCTCAATCAAAGATTTAATTAATTTTATGGTTTTTTCCGGCACAATCATCTGGCTGTGTTTTTTTACCAAAGCCAATTTCTGGTCAGTCAGTTCCCGGCTAAAATGATTTTCCAATTCCGGAGCAAATTTTAAAGCCAAAACCCGGCGGAAATAATGAATCAAATCCTTATTAAATTGCACCAGATTATAACCCTCCTCATTGATTTTAGAAAGATAATCTAAACTCGCTGATAGGTCGTTTTTTACCAATAATTCCGCCAATTCCGCAGTCCGCTTAAAAGCCACCTGACCTAAAATTCTTTCCACATCCTCCACGTCAATTTTTGTCTCTTGTCTCTTGTTTCTTGTCTCTAATGAAACTAGCTGGTCCAGCAATGATTCGGCATCTCGGAAACTGCCGCCGGCTACTGAAGCAACCAATTCTATGGCTGAATCGCTGATTTTTATTTTTTCAGTTTTGGCAATGCTCTTTAGTTTCTCAACAATTTTTTCCAATGGCAATCTTCGGAACTGAAATCGCTGGGTGCGGGAAACAATGGTGGCTGGCATTTTTTCAAACTCACTGGTCACCAAAATTAAAATCGCATGCGCTGGCGGCTCTTCCAGAGTTTTCAGTAAAGCATTAAAAGCGTCTTTGGTTAATTGATGCGCCTCGTCAATAATATAAACCTTGTGAGAATAGGAAGCAGGGGAGACGCGGATGCTTTCTTTTAAGTTTCTGATTTCATCAATGCCGCGATTGGAAGCCGCGTCAATTTCTATCACGTCCATTGCCGTGCCTTTGTCAATTTCCAGACAGGGTCGGCACTGATTACAGGGTTCGCCCTGTTTTTTGAATTCTTTGTCGCTCTGCCTTTTTTCGCAATTGGCGATTTTGGCAATAATCCTGGCGGTCGTGGTTTTGCCCGAACCCTTTGGTCCGTAAAACAAATAAGCGTGAGCCAATCTGTCCAAGCGAGCTGCGTTTTTCAAAATTTCCGCCACTGCTTCCTGGCCTAAGACATCGGACAAAGTTCTGGGGCGGTATTTACGATAAATTGCTAAAGCCATATGCCTTACATCTTATATTTTTTGGCTTTTGTTTTCAAGTTTTTGGCCCTTTGATCGAGATATTGACAAATCCCCCCAGCCGAGTATACTTAAAGCATATGAGTAAATGCGCAGTATTATTACTGCCTTTTCCCCAGTCGAGTATACTTAAGGCATATGAGTAAATGCGCAGTATTATTACTGCCTTTTTTTATTGGCAGTTTAATAACGGTTGAACCGCTGATTAGCCAAAGTTTCACGGATTACACCTTGGTGAATTCCGGCTTGAATATCGTAAATGACCGGTTTCAGAACCAAGGCGTAGAGCTTTTGGCTAAAAATTGTCCCAGAACGACAATTGCTTCAGGATACGCTTCTGAAGAAAAAGAACCAAAAGTCATGAAAGTATTGATTACGGCTTATTCAAGTTCCATTGACGAGACGGACAACACGCCTTTAATTACCGCTTCCGGAAATTACGTCAGGCCCGGAGTGGCAGCAGCCAACTTTTTAGCCTTCGGCACTAAAGTCCGACTGCCTAAAATTTTTGGTAACCAGATTTTTATTGTTGAAGACCGGTTGCACGAAAAAAACAACGACCGGGTAGATATTTGGTTTCCAAGTAAAGAAGAGGCCTTGAGGTTTGGTTCTCAAATAAGCGAGATGGAGATATTATAAACAATTATGACTATTGACGATGACTATTGACAGCGCTATATGCGGCAGCGAGCAATTCTTTTTGGGATAATTATTTTTATCTCAATAACTTTTTTTTTCGCGGGCTATAAGCTCGGTCTTTTTTTATTTTCTCCAGACGCGGAACTACGCGGACAACAAGCAACGCAGAACTACGCGGAAAAAAATACGGAACTAGGCGGGTTGACTGAGAATTCAGAAGTAAATGTTGAAGAAAATTTCTGCAGCGATGAAATTAAATTTATCAATGAGGACGATAAAAAATTTTGTTTTCAAAAGTCAAAACTGACTGAGCCCCGGGGCATTGAAGTGAATTTAACCAATAATAAAGCCCTGCTTTACGATAACGGAAAATTAATCAAGATTTTCCCTCTTTCTTATCAATCACCGGAGAATAGATGGTATGAAGCACCCACCGGATATTATCGGGTCGGCGTTAAGCACGAAAAGCATCTTTCTTCGCTTTTTCCGGTGATTATGCCTTATGCCGTTCAGTTTTATGAAGACTTTTTTATTCACGGCATCCCTTATTACAGGGACGGAAAAGACGTTTCTTCGGAATTTACCGGCGGCTGTCTTCGATTTAATAACGACATTGCCAAAGAAATTTATGATTTCGCCAAAACCGGAGACCAAGTTGTAGCTTACAAAACTTTTGATGATTTAAAAATAAAGGAGGAGTTTTATCCACCAGTTGACTTAGAAAATTTTTGGATTAAACAGCGCTTTTTAAATCCTTATCGGCAATTCAGGTTTTTTGGCGGAACAAGTGTTCTTGAGAAAGATTATTATCAGCATACTGGAGTTGACTTACGACCAACGACCAACAACTTACAACAATCTGTCTACGCGATTGATAACGGTAAAATCGCTAAAATTCAAATTAATGATGGCAATGATCATGGTCTGGGCAATACCGTGATTATTGAACACCACCCTTCGACAGGCTCAGGGCAAGTTTATTCTTTATATGCTCACTTGGCTTCTATTAGGTCTGGATTAAAAGAAGGTGATATAATAAAGAAAGGAGAAATAATCGGTGAGGCGGGCAATAGCGGCTACGGTTGTCAGAATTATTGGCGGATCGGTCCTGACGGCTGCGAAAGTCAATCTCCTTATGATATCCATCTTCATTTTGAAATTAAAAAAGCGCCGGTCTTGGAAAACTCTGAAGCCGGTCAAGTTTGCCAAGATAAAATAGATTGGCCCAAAAGATTTTGTTATGGTTATGTGCCGGACTATCCGCAGAAATACGGATATTTGGACCCAATGGAATTTTTATTTGAGAAAAAGGCTAATTAATGTTGAACCCGTCAAATATTTATACCAAAGGAGCATTGGAAATCAGCCAATAGTGAATTTTTTCGAGTTATGTACGAATTGAAACTTGAACAATTTACCGGACCGATAGAAAAGCTTTTGGACCTGATTGAGGAAAGAAAACTGGAAATCACCGAATTAAATCTGGCAGAGGTGACGGCCGATTTTTTAACTTACCTTGATATGCTGACAGACGCAGACGGTACGCAGACAAATGCAGAAAAAAGTCCGCGCTTGTTGGCTGATTTTATCGTAGTGGCTTCGCAACTGCTTCTTATCAAATCCAAAGCGCTTTTGCCTAATTTTCAATTAACCGGCGAGGAAGAAAAAGACGTTAAAGATTTACAAAACCGCCTTCATTTTTATCGGCAATTTAAGCCGGCCATGGGTCATTTGAAAAAACTTTGGGAACAGAATAATATTTCAATTTCGCGGCCGCTTTTCAGCGGCCGGCCGGCGTTTTTCTATCCGGCCGATAATATTAAAATCAATGACTTATACAAGCTCGTCAAAGGAATTTTTGAAACCATCCAGCAATTATCGGAAAAGAGTCAGACCATTAAATCTTCACTCATCACCTTAGAAGAAAAAATTGAAGAAATTATGAATCGTTTGGGGCCCGCCCGACTGAATGACGTCAGTCATTCGGGCAGGCCCGATTTAAATTTCGGCAAATTGGCGAAAGAGAAACCTCGTTCGGAAATTATCGTCTTATTTTTAGCCCTGCTTCATTTATTGGCAAAACAATTAATTAAAGTTGAACAAAAAAAGCAATTTTCAGATATAATGATAGAAAAGAGATAAAAGAATTGTTATGGAAAACGCAAATAAAATATCAGCCGCCATTGAAGCCATTCTTTTTGTTTACGGCGAGCCGATGGAGATAAAGAAAATTACCAAACTATTCAAAACCGATGAGACTACAGTAAAGGAAG
The DNA here is from genome assembly GCA_002784365.1 of Candidatus Wolfebacteria bacterium CG_4_10_14_0_8_um_filter_39_64. Classification (GTDB taxonomy): domain Bacteria; phylum Patescibacteriota; class Minisyncoccia; order UBA6257; family UBA9933; genus UM-FILTER-39-64. Next base: position 5,294 of record PFKY01000059.1, read on the forward strand.
CGCTTAAAAACCTTGAACAAGAATTTTCGGCTGAAAATAGGGGATTGAAATTAATTTTTAAGGATTCGCCGGCTGGCGGTTCTGTCCAATTGGCAACCAAGCCGGACTTTGCCTCTTTCTTTGAAAATTTCATTAAAGAAGAATTTAAGGAGAATTTGACGCCTGCCTCTTTGGAGACGCTCTCCCTGATTGCTTATTTGGGACCGGTATCGCGTGCTCAAATTGATTATTACCGGGGCGTCAATTCCACCTTTATTTTGAGGAGTTTATTAATTCGCGGATTAATTGAGCGCTATCCCGACCCGAAAAGAACCAATATTTATCTTTACGAAGCAAGCTTTAATTTGTTAAAATATTTAGGAATATCCAAGGTTGAAGAGCTGCCGGAATATGAAAAATTTAAAGGGCTTTCTCAGAATTTTTGAGCTGATAGACAAGCGATAAAAATTCTGCAACAAAACCTTTACCCCGCCCATACTTTGCTGGCGATAATGGCTTAAAGATAAATAGTTTGTTCTGAACAATCTTTCTTATTCTGGAACCAACATCATTAGCAAAGTATGGGCGGGGTGCTCAATTTTATGGTAAAATTTACTTCACCAAAGGTTCATAAATTTTAATAAAATTGGCATGCGTTTCCAAGCAATATTACTTTCTTTGATCATTTTAGTTTCGCTTTTGATAAGCGGAGCTAAATTTCCGTCAACCCCGTCTTCTAAGGAGAATGTTTCTCAGACTGCTCCGGCTGAAACGTCTGTTTTTGTGAAGGATTTATATTCAGCCCTGTCAGGGAGGGTTGCTTTGGTTGGTCAGAATTTAACCGTAGCTAACCGGAACTTAAACCAAAACTTAAATCAGAATTTAAATGCACTCAGCCGGAATTTAACCGTTACCGCCGATAAGCTTGATCAAAACTTAGCCGCTCTGAAACAAATTGCATCCGCCAATGTCCATGATTTTCTCGCAAAGGCTTCGGACTCCAATCCAGAAAATCCTCCTTCCGTTATTTCGTATCCGGCTCTAATTTCAAAGGCAGAAATCAATGCTGAACAGATTTTTCCCTGCAATGCGAACCAATCCGCTTTTGTCAGCAAAGCCATATTAATAAAATATCTGGATTACAATTTTAACGTTTTTGAATTAAATCCGGAAAAACGCTGGCCCATAGCTTCTTTGAGCAAATTAATGACCGTTCTCGTGGCTATTGAAAAAATTGACTTGGACAAAGAAATAATAATGACCGAGAAAGCCGTCTCCAGCGACGGAACCGTCGGCGACTTTAGAGCCGGAGAAATTTTTAAAATACGTGATTTAATTAAAGCAATGCTAATCGTCTCAAGCAATGATGCGGCTGTAGCCGTCGCCGAAGATTTTGGTGAAAAAGAATTTATCAACGAAATGCAGAAAAAAGCGGCTGAACTTAAAATGTTTAAAACAACGTATTTGGAGCCAACCGGTCTTTCCTTTATTAATCAATCAACCGTTGATGATTTGGCCAAATTGGCAACTTACATTTATTTTAATCATCCGGAAATTTTGGAGATTTCCCGCCAGAAAGAAACGGAATTAACGGAATTAAAATCAAATACGTCAAGAAAATTACTCAGCATTAATAAGTTTGCCGGAGAACCGGATTTTATCGGCGGGAAAACCGGCTACATTGAAGAAGCTTTGGGCCGTAATTTAATAGCCCTTTTTGAAATTAACGACAAAACGGTTTTGACCATTACGCTCGGCGCCGATGATTCTTTTAAAGAGACGGCAAGATTGAAAGAATTTGTTCAAAATTGCCAAAAATGACATGTATTTTACCCACGTCTTTTTAATCGTAAAAATCATAAGTTTTTTTATTTTATCTTTTGCGTTAGCCATTATTTTGGCACCGATTTTAATCCGCTTTTTATATAAATACAAGGCCTGGAAGAAGAAGCCCCGCGAGGAAACTTTTGGCGGCGAAAAAACGCCGATTTTCACAAAACTTCACGCGGCGAAAGAAGTAAGCACTCCGCGAATGGGCGGCATTCTCATTTGGGGGACCGTGGTCATTGTTGCTTTAGGCACTTTTTTGATTTCTCAATTTCTTCCCGATTCCTTAGCCGCCAAGATAAATTTTCTTTCCCGTTCGCAGACCTGGCTGCCGCTTTTTACTCTGGTTTCCGCCTCAATTTTAGGTTTGGTTGACGATATTTTAGTTGTCAAAAACAAAGGGAAATACATTGCCGGCGGCATGAGATTAAAGGTGAGATTGGCTTTAATCTCGCTGATTGCCATTATCGGCGCCTGGTGGTTTTATTTTAAACTTGATTGGTCAAGTATCTACATTCCTTTTTATGGTAATTTGGAAATTAACGGTCTCTATCTTTTAATTTTTGTCATTGTGGTTCTGGCAACTTTTTCCGGCGGCGTGGTTGACGGACTTGACGGGTTGTCAGCCGGGGTGATGATGCCGATTTTCGGCGCTTTCGGAGTAATTGCCTACAGCAAGGGGCTGTACGACTTAACGGTTTTAATTACCATTATCATCGGCGCTTTGTTTACTTATCTTTGGTTTAACATTCATCCGGCCAAGTTCTATATGGGCGAGACCGGAATGATGGGCTTGACCGTAACTTTGGCGGTTATCGCTTTTTTGACCAATTCCGTTTTATTTCTGCCCGTCATTGCTTTTGTTTTGGTGATGGAATCGGGTTCGGTTATTTTACAATTGCTTTCTAAAAAACTGAGAGGCAAAAAAATATTTTTATCCGCTCCAATTCATCATCACTTTGAAGCTTTGGGCTGGCCCGAGACCCAAGTAACAATGCGTTTCTGGATTATTTCCGCGGTTTGTTCCGGTTTAGGATTGATATTATTTTTCTTAAGTAAATTTTTATAAAATCTTCTCCTTTCCAGAACGGATCTTTTTGATATAATAGTAGTGTGACCATCCTTATCAAAAACATCCAGCTTCTTGACGGTTCGGGTAGGCCACCGGTCAAGGCCGATGTTTTGGTAAAAAACGACAAAATTTCCGCCATCGGCAATTTTCCTAAATACCGGGCTGATGAAATTATTGACGGTTTGGGCGCTTATCTGGCACCGGGATTTGTTGACATTAACACCGATTCTGACCATTATTTGACTCTTTTTTCCAATCCCAGCCAGAAAGATTTTTTGCTTCAGGGCGTGACCACGATTATCGGCGGCCAATGCGGGGCATCGCTCGCGCCCTTGATTTACGGCTCCTTAGAATCAATCCGCGAATGGGCTGACATCAGTAAAATAAACGTCAACTGGCATACTTTGGCGGAATTTTTGAAGGCGATGGAGTGCCGGCCTTTGGGCGTTAATTTCGGCACTCTTGTCGGACACAAAACCATCAGGCAGGCCTTGGCAGGCGAGACCACCAGAGATTTATCACGCAACGAGCTGCGCGTTTTCAATTTAATTTTGGAGAAGTCCTTAAAAGAGGGTGCTTTTGGATTTTCCACCGGCTTGGGCTACCGACACAGCCGTAAAACTTCTTACAGCGAAATTAAAGCCCTGGTGGAAACCGTGGCCAAGCTCAAGGGTCTTTACGCCACCCATCTCCGCGATGAAAAGAGAAATTTACTTTCCTCGGTCAGCGAAACAATTAACATTGCCAAAGAAACCGGCGCCAAAGTTTTAATCAGCCATTTCCGACCTCTGATTGGTTCGGGAGAAGATTACGAAGAGGCCTTAGATTTAATTGATAAAAATACCGATAAGGCCGACGTTTATTTTGACATATATCCTTTTAACGCCAGCACGGTTTTGGTTTCTACTTTTTTGCCGGATTGGGCTCAGGAACAAGACAAAGAAGTGATGCTGAAAGATATTCAAACTCCCGGCTTTAAAGAAAAAATTCTCAGAGGATTGCCCCGATTTAAAGGAGAAAAATTTATCATTGTTAACGCACCCGGCAACGAATATCTGGTCGGAAAATCATTAAAAGAATTTTCTCAAAATAGAGATTTGACCGTTTACGAAGGATTATTGGCTTTAATGAAACTGACCAATTTCCGGGCCGTGGCTTCTTATGAAAATATCAGCCTTAAAAAAGTTGTTAAAGCCATAACCCATAATCGGGCCATTGTCGCTTCCAACGGCGTCAGACCCGAGCGTTCTTATCGCACTTTTATAAGATTTTTGGAATTGGCGGAAAAAGCCCCGACGCCCGAAGTGGGTCGGGGTCCCGACCGAAGCGTCGGGAAAAAAATTATGCCCATCGAAACAGCTATTCATAAAATCACCGGTTTGCCGGCCCAAAAACTGGGCCTGGGTGAAAGGGGATTAATTAGAGACGGCTGGTTTGCCGATTTGGTGCTCTTCAAAGACGCGGAAATTCGGGAGGTGATTTTAAACGGAAAAAGAGTGGTTAAAGACGGGAAGTTTCAGGATGTTTTGGCGGGAAAAATTTTAAGACACAGTACATAACAACAAAAGTCAATGGTCAAAAGTCAATGGTCAAAACAGGGTCATCATCCAGATTATGTCTTTATTTCCTGTATTGTCATACTGGTGGTTTTCGGCTTGGTTATGCTTTCCAGCGCTTCTTCGGATTTGGGCAAAATTAAATTTAACGATACCTATTTTTATTTGAAGCACCAGTTGCTTTACGGATTAAGTTTGGGAATATTGGGATTTCTAGCCGGCAGCCTGATTTATTATCGCTGGTGGCAAAAATTAGCCGTTCCTTTATTGCTTCTCAGCTTGTTGGCTTTAATTTTAGTCTTTACTCCTTTGGGTTTTTCCCATGGCGGATCCAACCGCTGGCTCAATCTTGGATTTTTATCGGTTCAGCCTGCAGAAATTTTGAAATTTTCTTTTATTGTTTATTTAGCCGCCTGGTTAAGTTCCAAAAAAGGAAAAAGTTCTTATCGCCAAACAAATATTTTATCGGGATATTTGCCTTTTCTGATTATTTCCGGTCTGGTGGCTTTTCTTATTTATAGACAACCCTCAACCACTACGATTATTATTATTATGAGTAGCGGTCTTTTGGTTTATTTTACAAGCGGTGCCCGGCTGTCCTTTGTCCTTGGCACAATATTTTTAGGATTAATAGCTTTGACTTTGGCTATTTCTTTTAGTCAGTATCGTTTGGAGCGAATAGAAACCTACGTCAAAACATTTTTTGGCCCCGAGGCCGTTGATTCCCAGGTTAAAGGCTATCATATTAGCCAGGCTAAAATGGCGATCGGTTCTGGCGGTCTTTGGGGCGTGGGATTCGGCAAATCAACCACCAAGTTTAAATATCTGCCTGAGCCAATCAGCGATTCAATATTCGCCGTGATTGCCGAAGAACTGGGTTTTGTCGGCGCTATTCTTTTAATTGGAGTTTTTATTTTGCTCTTCATCAGAGGAATTATGATAGCGAAAAATTCCCGTAACCAGTTTGCCAAATTAACGGTCATCGGTTTTATTTTAATAATTACCATTCAGGCCTTTATTAATGTTGCGGCCATTTCAGGGTTGCTTCCCTTGACCGGCGTCCCCCTGCCATTCATCAGTTATGGCGGCACTTCTTTGGCTATTTTTTTGACTATGGCCGGAGTTATTGCTAACATTTCTAAGTACACTTAACTACAATGAGAATCTTATTTACCGGCGGAGGCACCGGCGGACATATTTATCCGATTATAGCCGTGGCCGAGGAACTCCAAAAATTATCCGTTGAAAAAAAGATTGAAATGGATTTGCGTTATTTCGGCTCTCCGGAAATGTTCCGTTCGGTTTTGGAGCAAAACGGCATCGGGGTTTCAAAAATCTTTTCCGCTAAGCTGCGCAGATATTTTGATTTAAGAAATTTCCTTGACATTCCGATTCTGCTTCCTTTAAGCGTTATTCAGGCGTTCTGGAAAGTTTTCTGGTTTATGCCCGATGTTTTGTTTTCTAAAGGCGGACCAGGTTCTTTGCCGGTTGTTTTGGCCTGCAGATTTTATTGCGTCCCGATCATTATTCACGATTCTGACACTATAATAGGATTAGCCAATCGATTGGCGATTTATTGGGCTAAACGAATTGCCGTTTCTTTTGATTCAACTGCCAAAACACTTCTTGAGAATGAAAAATTATCCGGAAAAGTGGCTTTGGTCGGCAATCCGATTCGGCGGTCATTAATCAGTGGTGATATTTTAGATTCGGCAACCGCTAAAAAAATTTTTGGCTTTAACCCGGAAAAACCGGTAATTTTAGTTATTGGTGGTTCACAAGGCGCGGTAAAAATAAACGACCTTATGCTGGAGATAGTCGGAGAAATAATTAGAGATTTTCAAATTCTTCATCAAACTGGAATTAAAAATTTTGAAGATTTCAAAAAGGAATTAGACATTATCTTAAGAAATTACCCGGAAGAACAGCGCAGCCGATACAAAACAGTTCCCTATTTTGAAAAGGACTTGAAAGACGCTTATACGGCAGCTGACGTCGTGGTTTCCCGGGCTTCCAGCGGCTCAATTTTTGAAGCCGCGGCTTTCGCTAAACCATCAATTTTAATTCCTTTGCCAGAAGAAGTGGTCGGCGACCATCAAACCACTAATGCCTATGAATATGCCAGGACTGGCGCCGCCGTCGTCATTGAACAAGCCAATCTGGAACCAAATATTTTCTTAGGTCAGCTTAAAAAAATATTTTCCGAACCGGAAAAATTGAATCAAATGTCTCAAGCTGCCAAAAATTTCGCCAAACCAAAAGCAGCCAGAGCAATTGCCGAGGAAATAATAAAATTAGGAAGTAGGGGATAAGCGTGACTTTTAGAGGATTAATTAAAAGAAAAATTTTATAACATTTATTCACGATCGTGAGTATTTGTTATATTTTATTTTGCGACAGGTTGGGGTTGACAAATTAATAAAACTATGCTATCTTTTTAGCAACATTTCAAGGTGAGATGTCTGGTCAAAAAAAGAGCAGGCATCTCAAATGAGGTGTTTGCTCTTTAAATTAAAAAGAAGGGGGGGTGAAAAATGCAAAAATTTTGTTACAGGGATAAGCAGCGTCCATGTGATGAAAGTTGTGAGGCTTTTCATTCGAGTGTACTTTATGGACTTGATTCTCGTCAAAAGGTCTTGAGCGGAGAATGTATTGAACTCGGTATTCAATCTATGATTGTTAGCGAATTACGCTCCATAAAAGACGCGATAAAAAAAAGGAGGTGAAGAAAAATGGGAGAAGGAATAAAAATTATAGTTATAGTTGTTGATACTGATGGCGCAATAAAGAAAGGTGTTACCTACATTCTTCCACGCGTATCAGATAATGGGTTTTGGTTCACTCCTGATGAGTCTGACCCCGACAAGAAGGGGGGCCGGAGATTTATTCCCCTCTATGCTATTAAAGAATTAATAGTGGTGGAGGGGTAGACAAGTTTAAGCCCGTTCAAGGATAAATCCCACGACATAAAAATTTATGTGTGGGATAAACCTTGCGGGCTTCTTTTATTTTCAATTTTTTAACTGGCTTCCATTTTAACCGGTCCCAAAATGTTTCCATTTTCAGACAAAATTCCCAACCTTAATTTCAAAATCTTAAAATACTTCACACTTCAGTTAACTGAAGTGTGGTCTAATGATAGACATGATAGATCAGTCAACCATTGGACGATCGGAATTTAGTTGACTAAATTAGCTTTATAAATCTCATTGGTCTTACATGATAGATTGGTCTAACGCGATAGACTGGTCTAATACATTAGACCAGCCAATAAAAAACTTTTCTAAATCAAGAAACAAGAAACAGGTTCAACATCTAAAAGAAGAGTTTGAGATTTTTATAACCGCTCTAATTGGTTAGAGCGCTCTAATGTGTTAGAGCGGTAAGTAGTTAGAGAAGATTTAAGGGAGGATAAGGCCAGGATATATGTAAAAATCTTAAAAATATGCTAAAATAAAAGTTAATGACAGATAATCCTAAGAAGCATATCGGGCCGGTGAGGGTGCGTTTTGCGCCTTCGCCAACAGGATTTTTCCACATTGGTTCAGCCAG
>PFKY01000044.1 GCA_002784365.1 Candidatus Wolfebacteria bacterium CG_4_10_14_0_8_um_filter_39_64
TTCTTTATAGAAAGATTGAAGACAACGGATAAAAGTTACCCCGGGGATAGAGCCTGAAATAAGGCTTTGTTGTCCTCCCTCGGCGCAAGCTGAGGATATAATAGCGGTTTATAACGGTGAACTTAGAATGGTCTTTCCCGAAAGGGTCTGCCTGACAGCAGACAGGGTTTTAAATTCTAAGAATACCGTGGGAAGTTAAGAGGGTTAAATTAAAAAAATGAATTTAACCAAAAAACAAAAATCAGCGATTATCGGAATGGTTCTTGGCGACGGCTACCTTCAAAAAACTGGCAGCCGAAACGCTCGGTTAAGATTAGAACATAGAGCCGATCATTATGATTATCTGGTTTGGAAAACGAAAATTTTACCGCAATTTTTTCAAGGCAAGCCAAAAATATTACATAGTTATGTTAGGCACCAGTCTAATGCGTCGCCATATTTAGGAAAAATTCGCGCATTATTCTACCCTAACAACAAAAAAATTATTCCTCGAAATTTGGAAGGCTTGCTTCGTGATAATATTGGTTTTGTTATCTGGTACTATGATGATGGTTATTACTATCAAAGAGATCATTGTTTCTATCTATATTTAGGAAAGATAACCAAAGAAGAAGCAAGAATTGCCAGTAATGTTGTTTGGAATAATTTTCATCTTTCTAATTCGGTTTTGGATAAAAAAAGTAAAGGTTTTGCTCTTTATTTTTCTCCTACCGAAAGAGAGAAAATTAAAAAAATAGTCGAAAAATATTATGTGCCTGTAATGGCATATAAAATTCCTTCTTAACCCTGTAACGACTTATTCGCGATTTGCGAATAGAGCTCCGGTTTTAATTGGAGCTAATACACCGCTCCCCGACCGCGGTCGGGGTAAAGATATAGTCTAATACATTAAAAGTATTGAACAGGCTGGTGTGGTCCGAGAGTCCATATCGACGACCACGCTCGGCACCTCGATAGAATAGCCGATTGTCGAGGTAAAATTCGGCTCATAACGGTGAAAGCCATATATTAAACCCAGCAAAAATGAATTATAATTTATATATGGTCAATACCGTGGGAAGTCTTAAAGTAATCAATAAATACTGGCAGAAAAAGTGGATAGAAATAAAAAATTCTTTATCTTTAACTAATGAACAAAGATCGGTTATCGTCGGTTCTATTTTAGGAGATGGTACACTCCGTTTAGGAGAACGCGCCATCAATGTTAATCTGAAAATAGAACACGGCTTAGCCCAACAAGAGTATGTGTTATGGAAATACAATATTCTTCGACCTTGGGTGTTTACTGAACCAAAAATTAGTTATAGATATCGAGAAAATGGAGAAAGGTATGTTAAATCTTTATGGTTTAGAACCATCCGTCATCCGCTTCTTACTGGTTTTTATGAACTATTTTATAAAAACGGTAAGAAAATTATTCCTCTGGATATAGATCAATATCTTGATAGTCTCGGTATGGCAGTTTGGGTTATGGACGATGGAAGTTTAAATCAAAACAAGATTGATATTAGTACTTATTCATTCATTGAATTAGAAATAAACTTATTACTGCGAGTGTTAGATAAAAAATTCGGTTTAAATGGTAATTATTATCGGGATAGAGATAAGGGTTATAGAATGTATTTCAACGTTAAAGAAACGGAAAAATTAGTTGAAATTATTAAGCCCTATATTATTGATTCAATGAAGTATAAAATTACTTTAAAACCCCGTAACGACTGATGTCCGACGAGTAGTCGGACTGAGATAGAAAATTTTATTTTCTATCAGACGCCGAACCGTAGCGCATAAATCATTATGTGCTCGGATGGTATAGTCTACATCAATAGTAATATTGAGAAAAAGTGGTCGGCTCGCCCTAGCGCGGGGCTGGAGAAGGTCCCAAGCGTTTGGCTGTTCGCCAATTAAAAGGGCACGCGAGCTGGGTTCAGACCGTCGTGAGACAGGTTGGTCTCTATCTGCTGCAGGCGTTGACGCTTGAGGGAAGTTGTCCTTTGTACGAGAGGATCAGGATGAACGAACCTCTGGTCTACCGGCTTTGCCACCAGGTGAAGCGCCGGGTAGCTATGTTCGGCAGGGATAAGCGCTGAAAGCATCTAAGCGCGAAGCCCCTCCCAAGATTAGGCGTCTTAGACTCGTGGAAGACTACCACGTTGATAGACTTTAGGTGTAAGGCCAGCAATGGTTTTAGCCAAGAAGTACTAATAAGTCAAAATTGTTTCTAAATCCCTGTCTGCCGACAGGCAGGCTTACGGGATTTGAGAATTTGGATAATTATTAGCCGGTGATTTACTTAGGTGTGAACCACTCCTTCCCATTTCGAACAGGATAGTGAAAGCATCTAAGCTCGATGATACTATTTGTTTCGGCAGATGGGAAAGTAGAGTTCGCCGGCTTTTTATTTTTGCAAAATTTCAATTTTTTAAGTATTATTATTTTAACGATGAATAAGCGTTTGGTAAAACAAATTCTTTACGGCGCTGGTTATTTGGCGGTTTTATTTTTAATTGTTTTTCTTGTTTACCTTATTTGGTTAAAGCCAGCACCGACCTGTTTCGACAACAAGCAGAATCAGGGCGAAACAGGTATTGATTGCGGCGGACCCTGTCCTCCTTGTGAAATAAAAACCTTGGTTCCCCTTGAATCCTCCTGGATAAAATATTTTTCCAGCGATAGCCAAACCATCATCGCAGCCGAGATTAAAAATTCTAATCTCAACTGGGGGGCTAATTCTTTTTCTTATACTTTTGACGTTTACGGGGAAAATGGAATTAAAATCAAAAGTTTCACAAAAAATTCATTTATTTACGGCGGAGAAATAAAATACCTCATTGAACCGATTGAAGTCGATTCCAAAAACATCGCCGACGTCAAAATTTCTTTTTCCAACATCAATTGGAAATCAGCCGAAGAATTTCCCAGACCAATAATTCAATTAAGAGAAGTGAAGACCGAATCGGCAATTCAAGACAGTGGCGGAGTGACTGTCGGCGGATTTATCACCAACAACAATGCTTTTCCGTTATCAAGGGCAAGAATTATCGGATTTTTGTTAAATCAAAACAACGTTCAAATCAGCGCCTCAAAAACCGAGCTGGAAAACATTCCTGCCTTTGAGGAAAAATCTTTTAAAATTAACTTCCCGAAAAACATTTCTTTAATCACGGCTCCGGCTCAAACGACTCCTCTTTATAACTTCACGCGCGATTTAACCATTGGCTCAAAAGGAGAAGATGTCAAAAAATTGCAGGAGTTCTTGAAAAGCGAAGGATTTTTTGAACGTGAAACAACCAATTATTTCGGCTCTGTTACTAAAAATGCTTTAATTCAATATCAGAAGAAGATAAACATATCCCCTGCCTCCGGCATCTTGAACTCTAAAACCAGAAATTATATTAATTCTTTAAAACCGACAACTCCCATTACCCCTAAAATTAACTTAACTGAAATTGACCCCTCTAAAACAAAAATCTATGTTGAAGCGCTTCGATAAGCCCTACGACCCAAAAGAAGTTGAAGATAAAATTTACCGGCTTTGGGAAAAGTCCGGTTATTTTAACCCGGATAAGTTGCCTGACAAAAAGGGTAAAACTTTTTCTATTGTAGTGCCGCCGCCCAATGTCACCGGCTCTCTCCACCTGGGGCACGCGCTAAACGCCACCATTCAAGATATTTTGATTCGCAAAAAAAGAATGGAGGGTTATAAAACTCTTTGGTTACCCGGCACCGACCACGCGGGCATTGCCACTCAAAACGTCGTTGAAAAAGATTTAAAAAAACAAGGCATTAGCCGCCATGATTTGGGTAGAGAAAAATTAATTGAAAAAATTTGGGAATGGAAAGAAAAATACGGCTATATTATTTTAGACCAATTTAAAAAACTCGGCTGTTCGATGGATTGGTCGCGTACGCGATTTACCATGGATTCCGATTATCAGGAAGCGGTAAAAGAAACGTTTTTGCATTATCATAAAAAGGGCTGGATTTATCAGGCAGAACGCGTGATTAATTGGTGCATCCGCTGCGGCACTTCCCTTTCCGATTTGGAAGTCGAACTCAAAGATACTAAAAGCAAACTTTGGTTTATTAAATATTCCCCCGATATTACCGTTGCTACCACCAGACCAGAAACAATGCTCGGCGACACGGCCGTGGCGGTACATCCCAACGATAAACGATATAAAAATTTAATTGGGGAAAAAGTTATTTTACCGATTCAAAACAGAAAAATTGCCATTATCGCCGATAAAAGAGTTGACCCAAAATTCGGCACCGGCGCGATTAAGGTGACACCTGCTCACAGTTTTACTGATTTTGAAATTGGCCAGGAACATAATCTTGAGATTATCAAAGTAATCGGTCAAGACGGCAAAATGAGCGAGCAAGCGGGTAAAAATTTTGAAGGATTAACTGTTCTTCAGGCGCGGGAAAAAGTTGTCCAAGGGTTAGAGAAACAAGGCTTGATCAAAAAAGTTGAAGATTATAATAATTACGTTGGCCATTGCTACCGTTGCGGCACGGTCATTGAACCGATTCCAAGTTTACAATGGTTTTTGAAAATGAATGAGCTGGCAAACACGGCAATTCAAGCAGTAAAATCCGGCAAGGTTAAATTTCATCCCAAGCGCTGGGAAAAAATTTATTTTAACTGGCTGAATAACATAAAGGACTGGTGCATCTCCCGCCAAATTTGGTGGGGACATAGGCTTCCTGTTTATAAAAATTTAGAAATTTACGTCGGGGACAACCCTCCTAAAGATTATATACAAATCCCCGACGTGCTTGATACTTGGTTTTCTTCTGCTCTCTGGCCATTTGCGACTCTCGGCTGGCCAAAGCGAACGGCTGACCTTAAAGAATTTTACCCTACTCAAATTCTTGTAACGGCCCGCGACATTATCAATCTCTGGGTCGCTCGGATGATCTTTTCGGGATTGAAATTTACCAAAAAAGAACCTTTCAAGGATGTAATAATTCATGCCACAATTTTAACCAAAGAAGGAAAAAGAATGTCTAAATCATTAGGCACTGGTGTTGACCCAATGGATCTAATCTCCCGCTATGGTGCTGATGCCGTTCGCTTCGGATTAATTTGGCAAGCCATGGGCAATCAGGATATTCGTTGGTCAGAGGAACACGTTGTCGCCGGACAGAAGTTTTGTAATAAAATATGGAATTCAGCCCGTTTCGCCCTGCTCCAAATTCTAAATTCTATCATTACGAAGCAAATCCCCAGGGGGTCGTTCCAAATTTCAAAAACGATAAAGCCGAAAACAACCGCCGATAAAAAAATTTTAAATCAATTGACTAAAATTAAAAAATCAACTGAAAAAGATTTGGACAATTACAGATTTGGTCAGGCGCTCCATAAGCTTTATGAATTTTTCTGGCATAATTTCTGCGATAAATATATTGAAATCAGCAAAAAACAGATGGCCGACGATAAATTGCAAAAAAATACGCAAGAAATTCTAATTTACATTCTATTAAGCTCTCTAAAACTTCTTCATCCTTTTATGCCATTTATTACTGAAGAAATCTATCAACAATTACCGATAAAAAATAAAAAAATGTTAATGATAGAAAAATGGTAGCGCTACGATTAAGGTTTATGGTTTAAGGCCTAGGGTTTAAGAATTATGGAAAAAGAAGAAGTAAAATATTATCTAATCCTCTCTACCGACTTAAAATATATTTCAGAAAAAGAAAAGATTTATTTATTGGATATTGCGCATGAAATCGGTCGATTGATAAACGGACTCGTTCGAAATCTTAAACCTTAATCTTAAACCTTAATCTTAAACCTTATGCCTTATATCTTTATTTTTCTCGGTCTTCTTCCTTCTTTTGCTTGGCTAATTTTCTTTCTCAAAGAAGATGTTCATCCTGAGCCGAAAAAAATGATTAGCCGGGTTTTTATGGCCGGCGCCTTAATCACTTTTGTCGCCGTCGGTCTTCAATTTTTGCTTAGAAATATTCTTCAATCCTTTCAAATCAATGAGTACCATCTTGTTTCTTTTTCGTTTTTTGGGTTTATTGAAGAAACGCTTAAATTTTTGGCCGCTTATTTAGTTGTTAGAAAAAGCCCGTTTTTTGACGAACCGATTGACGCCATGATTTATATGATTACCGCTGCTTTAGGATTTGCTATGGTAGAAAATATCGCTATAATGTTTAATATAAAAATTTTGTCTGAGGCCTTTAGCATAATTACTCTTCGCTTTGTTGGCGCCACTTTGCTTCACGCTTTAAGTTCGGGATTGGTTGGTTACTACTGGGCCAAAGGCATTATTTCAAATCGTACGAAATTGTTGGTCTTCAAAGGCATTGTCTTTGCCACCCTCTTGCATATGGTTTTCAATTATCTTATACTGTCTTTTAAAGAAACCTTGATTTACCCGACAATATTTTTAATTATCGTGGCTTTACTTATTTTTTGGGATTTCGAGAAAATAAAATCAACGAATAACGAATCTGTCCGAATAAACGAATAAGCGAATTTTTTGAAATTAATATATTCGTTTATTCGTAAATTCGTAGTTTATTCGCTATTCGTTGATAGAGCGAAGCGATGGATAAAGATACAAAAAATTTTTTTGAAAAACTGGCCGGGATTAATAATGGCAATGAAGAGCCAATGCCAATGTCAACCCAAAATTCAAAACAAAACATAGAAGAAAAGCTGGACGAAAAAGAATCATTGGGTGAAATTTTTGAAGAAGCTGAAGGAGAACTGGCGGTTGACGTCTATCAGACACCAAGTGCTTTTATTATTGAATCAACCATTGCCGGCGTTAATCCTGAAGACATTGATATCTCCCTTTCTCCCGACTCAATAACTATCAAAGGCAAACGCGAGAAAGAAGAAAGGATAAAAACCGAAAACTACATTCACCAAGAATGCTATTGGGGAAGATTTTCCCGAACCATTATCTTACCTCAGGAAATTGACCCGGATAAAGTTCAGGCGTCAATCAAAAACGGCGTTTTGAAAATTACCCTACCGAAACTCAATAAAACCAAAACCAAAAAAATAAAAGTAAAGTTTGAATAAAAGCAAGATAATCATCCTACTTTTTGTTTATTTAAAAAAATAATAAGGAGGTGAGGCCGATGGAATCCAGAATAGAGGTGATATTAAGAGATGGGAGGCGTGTTTCAATAAAAAATATGTCCGCGGAAACTCTCCAAGCTTTTATGGAATGGCCTGAGCAAAAAGATGCGGTTTTATGGGCTCAAACGACAGAGCAACACGACCTTGAAATAAAAATCGGCGACATTCAGGAGGTTATTGGCGAAATATCCATTTAAAAGATGCGCTGTCCAAATTAGGAAGCGCATCTTATATTTGTGGAATTATTTGACGAAATCCGAACCTATTTTGAACGGAACTGACGCTCTGCCGCCGCCGAATTTCGCGCCAGTGAAACTGGCGCGCCGCTTAGAAATTTATCACAAATGTCGGGTCTGCCATTTTTCTCCAATCGTCTCCGGTACTGCCACCCGAATCTTGCATATCTTCCCCAACCGAATAAAGAATTTTCTTTGTCGTAGAGTATTTTAGCGATTTTCCGTCAAACGGGTCTTGGGGAACTAATGATAAATAATTCGGAACTAATTCGTTAAGTGAATTAGGATAATTGTTTGTGTCATTTTTGAAGGCTTTAATTGCAATCATTGCCTGCGTTGCTCCTACCAATAAATCTTCCTGACATTTTTTTGTACTTACGCCAGTTAAATTGATGGCGATAACATCATGAAGAAT
>PFKY01000036.1 GCA_002784365.1 Candidatus Wolfebacteria bacterium CG_4_10_14_0_8_um_filter_39_64
GCCAACAAAAAATTAGGCCAGTAAAATTTAAAAATCGCCAATCGGGCGATTTTTTGGTAGAATAAGATATATGAAAAAAGAATATGCTGCCTTTTTAGTTTCTTTTAAGTTAATTTTTCGCAAAAATAACAGAATATTAATTTTAACCGAATCCGCAACGGGATTTTTAGATTTTCCGGGTGGCCGCGTAGAAAAGAAAGAAATTACGCTACCGATTAAAGATTTATTCAAAAGAGAAATAAAAGAGGAATTAGGAAAAGATGTTAAATATAGAATTTTAGGACCCGCTATTCAATAAAGAAATTAGGTTATAAATAATATTAGGCAAGAAAATTTATGATAAGATAAATCCATGCAAAGCGATTTTTATCTTGACGAAAGACAAAGGAAAAAACGCCGCCGGCGCTTGAAATTGAAAATTTACGGCGGTATTTTCCTCTTTTTTATTTTAGCGGTCGGCGTCGCTTATTTAATCGTTTATTCGCCGTTTTTTCAAATTAAACAAATTACCGCAGACGGTAAAGAGGTTGACGGCAAGGAGATAATTGAGGATTTAAAAAATTTTTTCGCCGGCCAATCAAAAATTACTTCGTTTTTAGGGGCTGGAAATATCTTGATTTGGGACAATAAAAAATTAGCCGAATTTCACAAAAATCCCGAAATCGCCGACTTAACGATTGAAAAAGATTATCTTGAACGACAAATAAGGATTAATATCAGAGAAAGGGAAAGGTTTGGCATGTGGTGTCTCCAAGCGCAGACCAACGCAGACCATACGCAGACTAACGCAGAAAATGAAATTAGTCCGCGAGAGTCAGCGTTAAGTCCGCGTGAGTCCGCGTTTTGTTTCTGGTTTGATAAGAACGGCGTGATTTTCGCTGAGGCACCGTTCGTAGAAGGCAATCTAATCAATAATGTTGACGATTTTTCCGGCCGTTCTTTGAAACTCGGCGAATTGGTATTGGCAGAGAAATTTTTCTCAAATTTACTTAAAATTTTTGAAGTGCTTGAAAAATCGGATTTAGGGATAAAATCATTAAAATTGGAGAAACTTGAATTTCAAGAGATTATCACCGAATCTTCGCCTAAAATTTATTTCAGTTTAAGAATTGACCCAAAATTCACTTTGGCCGCGATTGAATCCATAAAAAATCTCGGTTTGGAGAGAATTAAGTACATTGATTTACGCGTAGAAAATAGGGTTTATTATAAGTTAAAATAGTTTGTATATAAATATCGATTTTCCTGCTCTGAAATCCGGTTGATACGGATTTTTTATTTTTTGAAGCCATCGATATTCATCTTCGGGATTGCGATTTTGGCCGGGATGCAATTTACCCAAAGCGCCTTGTAAATTATTAATTGAAACCGCCAGCCATTCAATTTCTTCTTCTTTTGGATTGCCTTTGGATGACTGCCAATATTCAACTTTGCCGTCTAAATAATATTTCGGATTGCCGCCGCCAAAATAATCAACGCTGATTTTATCAACACCATTCTCCTTAACCCATTGAGTCAGTCGTTTCAAATCCTGGCCCCAATCATAATTGGAATCAGTCACATATTGATAACCATTATCAGTCCCGCCGCCAAACTGGTTAAAATAAGAAAGAAAATGAGGGGCGGTGAATAAAGTTTCGGTCAGATACCAAGCGAGCAAAGCCCCGATTAAAGTTCCTTTTAGGGAAAATTTTGCAAGAGTGGCGAGCGAAGCCAATAATTTTTTCCAAAAACTGCCCAGAATAACTATTTTTCCATTCATCCATTTTTTTAAACTACTGGCAGTCAGAATGTAAATAAAAGGCATGGTTGGCAAAATATGCCGAACCCCAATATTTAAAGGGCTGTTGATGCTATAAGCCCAATATAGAACTATAAAAGCAAGCATTGAAAATTCGGCGAAATGAGTAGCCAGATAATCCCAGAACTTTCTGAAGCATGAAGTATAAAACTTGAAACATTTTAAAACCCTCCAAATACCCAATAATAGCGCAAAAGCGATTAAAATTAGCGAGGGAATGGATTCTTTTAAAATAAAAACCACGGGGAAATAATACCACCAGCCAGCCGCCGACACCTCGCCTAAGAAATAAGCAGTATTGCCGCCGGCCGAACGCTGAAATACCATCAAAACTCCCAGCATATATTGTCCCAAAGGTCTTAAAATTTTATTTTGACTCATCCAGATGTTTATTTCTGCCAAACATCTGGCGCGGCGAGCTAAAGAAATTTTGGAATCTAATCTGCAACTTTCCCAATTACGGTCCGGTCCACCAGCAAAAGAAGTTAGAGTAAATTGCGTGTCAGATTTTTGTTTTTCAACCGGATAGTTAAGAGTAAAAACAAAGTAAACTAGATAAACAATAAAATAGCCGATAGCAAATATAATTATCAGATAAAAAATATAGCGGAAGAAAATTTTAAGTAATTGACCAAAACCAGCAAATAATCCATATCCTTTATTTTTGAATTCCCAGAGACAGAAAACAATAATCAGAAATCCGAAGAAAGGAATGAGCAAAACCGCCGAGAATTTTGTCAATTGGGCGATGCCAAGAGCGACGCCCGCAAAAATTAAATGCCGGCGGCTCGGCTTAAAAAGAAATTTTACAAAATAATAACTGGCGATAAATATTCCTAAAGCCGCGCCAATGTCGGTGGTAACATAATGTCCGTGAGCCAGAACCGTCGGAGAAAAGCCAAAAAGAAAAGTCGGGAACAGGGCCCACCAGCGACCAATCAGTTCTTTAGCCCAGATATAGATAAAAAAGATTAAAAGAATGGTCAGAAGCATTGGGCCTAAGCGCGACCACTGAATAATTTTATCAGCGTCATTGCCGGCCTGCCCGCCCGCTGGCGTGGATTCGTAAAGAAACTGAGCGCCAACTGCCCACTGACCATTGACGTCAGTTTGCCAGCTTGATTTATCGGTCGGGAAATTCAACTTCTGAAATAATAAAGGCAAAGCAGCCAGAGCCTTAATTAAGGGCGGATGTTCAGGATTTAAGCGATAATCTAAATACCGAACATAGCCATAGCCAGATGGAATATGGGCTAATTCGTCCATAGTGGCTGATTCTTGTTGGGAAGCATTAAACATCAAGATAAACGAGGCAAGAATAAAGAGTCCAAGAATCAGCCATGGAATAATTTCTAAAACTCTAAACCGTTTCATTTTGTTTATTATAATATTATAATATAATAATAAATTTATGCCCAGTAACTCAACTCCGAATCTCTTTAACTCAATTTATCGTAGTTGGTTGCTAAGGCAGAATATAATATAAAATATCAAAACCAAATTAATAAACAACTGCCAAGAGTTAAAGAGAAGATAAATTACATCGGAGTTGAGTTAACTGGGTATGGTAAAATTATAAGTGGAAAGGTCGGCTAAAAAATTATTAAAATAATGGCTAAGAAAAAAATTAAGAAGAAAATTGCCAAAAAGTCAGCCAAAAAAGTTTGCTGGTAAAATCTGATTTCAAATCTCTGTGGATAAACTGATTTGGACAAAGCATTCTGAGGCGAAAATGAGTTTTTATCATTTTTCAAAGCAGCGAGTGCAGCGAGTTTTGCATACGCCGAAAAGAATAGAAGAGGGAATTGCGCCCAATACCATTGCCATGATGCAAGTAGCCGGCAGCCAAAAACATCCCTATGAAATTTGGTTGATGGTTCAAGAAAAGCGACAAGCAAAAAGAGACAAGCGACAAAAAATTACAAAAATTATTTCGGCTTGGAAATATCCGGGCCGGACCAAACCGGGCGAACCGTTGCCCGAGGAAATTTTAAGAGAAATAAGAGAAGCGGCTATTTTATAAAACTATTTTTGTTCCCGCCACTTAAAACTAACTACCTTATAATTAAATAATAATTTATTTAAAATTATAGTCAAATGAAACTATCAATCGGCATCGTAGGCTTGCCCAATGTCGGCAAATCACTACTTTTTAAAATCCTGACCAAGCAGGAGGTGAATATTGCCAATTATCCTTTTTGCACGATTAATCCTAATGTGGGGGTGGTGCCAGCCAAAGACGAACACTTGAAGAAGGTAGCGGCCATGATGGGTTCAAAACAAATTTTACCGGCGGTTTTTGAATTTATGGATATTGCGGGTTTGGTTCGCGGCGCTCATCAGGGTGCGGGTTTGGGCAATCAATTCTTGGCCCAAATTCGGGAAGTGGATGCTATCATTCATCTGGTTCGAATTTTTCAGGATAGCGAGATTGTTCACTTTGAGGGCAAGATTGAACCTTTAGCTGATTTTGAAGCAGTGGAGAATGAATTAAAAATGAAAGATGAGCAGTCAAAAGAAAAAATAAATCTTTTGTCTCTCAAACCCCAATTGGTTGTTTTAAATGGTCAAGAAAACGAAACGCCGCTTCAGTTAACTGAAGCGCTTAAAAAAATTAATCGTCACTATTTATTTTGGGATTTAAAAAATGAATTTGGGGAAAAAAATCTTCAAAAGATTTTTAGTGCTTTCAAAAATTTACTTGATTTGATTACTTTTTATACCGCCAATGAAAATGAAGCCCGGTCTTGGTTCGTCAAAAAAGGCACCCTGGCGCCGCAGGCGGCTGGCGTGGTGCATACGGATTTTGAAAATAAATTCATCAAAGCCGAAGTAATAAGTTGGCAGAAATTGGTTGATGCTGGTTCTTGGCATAATGCCAAGCAAAAAGGTTGGCTTCGTCTGGAGGGCAGAGAATATGTCGTCCAAGACAGCGATGTAATAGTTATAAAACACGGATAGCCCACAAAATCCTAAATTCTAAATCCTAAATTCTAAAACAATATGTATCGAAGCGGTATCGCCACATTTACTTTGGATTACGGAAAATGCCCGCCGTGGCTTTTTGAGCGGATGGTTAAACTTGGCCGGGAGATGACGCGCGTGCTGATTGAGGAATACGGACCGGATGAATTTATCAAAAGAATCGCTGACCCGGTCTGGTTTCAGTCATTAGGCACGGTTTTGGCTTTTGATTGGAACGCTTCGGGCTTAACCACGATTTTAACAGCCGCCCTAAAAGAAGCGATTCGCGGCCAGGAAAAGGATTTGGGAGTTTTTATTGCTGGCGGCAAAGGAAAAACTTCGCGTAGAACTCCCGATGAAATCATCAATTGGGGAGAAAAATTGAATTTGCCGGCGCCCAAAACGCAATCATTGGTCTACGGTTCTAAAATGGCGGCCAAAGTTGACAGCGCTCTGATTCAAGACGGCTTTCAGATTTATCATCACAGTTTTTTCTTTAGCCGAGGTGGAGCGTGGACAGTGGTTCAGCAGGGGATGAACCCCCCACATAAAATTTATGTGGGGGGTGAATATCGAATGACTGAGGGTACCGCCCGCAGATACCACTGGCATTCGGAAAATATCAAAGATTTTGTCTGTGAACCGCATTCAGGAATTGCCAGCCAAACAAAAGTAAAAAGTCCCTTGAATTTAACCGCTGAAAAAAGCGAAAAAACCAGAGAGGTTAGCACTGAATTGGTCAAAGCCGGTTATCACAGTTTGATGAAAGACATTGAAATTTTGCGCAAGCATTCATCGGAATTGCATAAGACCTTAGCTTTAAAAATAAGTTCGCCAGCCGGAGATGAGAACTTAGTAAAATTACTAAAATTGGAGAATATTGAATTTCAGCATCATCCGGTAGAAGCGGAAGATTTTTCAAAAAGCAGATATCTGGAAAAAATCCTCTGGCAGGTTTGCGACCAGCAGCCGGAGAATTATGAGAAACTTCTGGCAATTAAAGGCGTTGGCCCGAAAACCATGCGGGCTTTGGCTTTAACTGCTGAGGTAATTTACGGTGCCAGGCCCTCTTATGAAGACCCAGCCAGATATTCATTTGCTCACGGCGGCAAAGACGCCACGCCATATCCGGTTGACAAAAAAACCTATGACCAAACTATTGAAATAATGAAAAACGCGGTTCAAAAAACCAAATTGCCGTTTTCGGAAAAAAGAAAAATAATTGAAAGATTATTTTAAGATAGTTGTATAACTATTTGGCGGAATTTGGCTAACTTGATTAGGCAAAACATAAAAAATATTTTTCTCCTTTTGTTTTTCCGGGGTGAAGGTGTCGGTGATAAACATCACGGTCTGGGCTGGCATCGGAATACCGCGGACGTCAATGCCCGACGCCTCAATCACCACATATTTCGGCGTTTCTTTGGGTAAATCATTCAGTCCTTTAGCCAGCCAGACATAGTCAGCGCTAAAAGCGTCAAAGGTGTTGGGATTTTTACCCCACTTTACAAAGTAAGTTGTATAAGCTTCAAAAACAAAAAGAGAAAGGAAGAGAAAAACAAAAACTTTCAAAATTTTGACTCTTAAAACGCTATGACATGTCATAGCGTTTTTGAGCCATTCATAAAGCCGAATACCTCCGGCGGCAGCCAAAATAATAGCGGGTGGAATCATCAAAATAGCCCGCAAGGCATGAGGCAGGCCTTCGTTGGAAACGACCACCGGCAAGGCGGCAATAATAAGCCAAGCGAATAAGATAATGAAAGAGAACTTTTTTTTGAGCAGGAAGTAAAAGCCGGATAATATTCCAATAATGAATAATATTCCCACTGGCCAGAATAATTCCGACCTGCCTGCGTAATTATGCCGCCAGTTCCAGTCGCCGCTAAAATTAAACATTCCGGCAGTTTTTGAAATATTTAATCCCAAATCTTTTATCGGCGTGGGAGAATTGAAAATTGAAATTTGGGTGGTGCGGCCGAAAAAATCCTGAGGGTTTTTGAGAAAGTAATACCCCAAAGGCGCAAAAACAATTAAAGCGACAAGCGTAAAGAGACAAGCGACAAGTAGAATTTTTTTACGGATTAATTTTTGGACGTCTGACGTCCTAAGGACGTCTGACGTCCTTAGTATTGAAATCCAATAAAGTAGCAAAATTATGAAGATTAAAATCGGTGTAGCTCGGTAAGCAATATAGGAATAAAAACCCAGTCCATAAAGTATTCCACCTAAAACAGCCTTTAGCTTATAGCTTTCAGCTTTTAATGATTTCAACAGAAAATAAACCGCCCAAGTCAAGAAAAACGGCGCCATAATCGCCCGAAAGCCGATGCGGGAAAAATTGATATGCCAAAAACTTGTGGCCAGAAGAAATGAGGAAAGCAACGCGACCCCCCGGTCATTAAATAATTCTTTAACCAAGAAATATATTCCTAAAACAGTTAAGATTCCAAAAATGGCGCTTGGTAGGCGCAACGCCCAAGGCTGATTGCCGAAAACCGTCAAGAATAATGCCTGAATATTCATAAATAATCCTTCCCGGCCGTTGTTTTCCGGATAAAAAACTTTGAAATTGCCAGTTGAGAGTGCTTCCAAAGCATTATTACCATTCATCGCTTCATCCGGATAAAGCCCAGGCGGCACTCCAGTTATATTGTAGAGACGCAAAAAAGCGGCTATAATTAAAATAATAAACAGAATATAGAATTTAGAATTTAGAATTTTGTTCATATGGACCAATTTAATCATAGCATAATAGAAAAAGATATTGAAAGATTAAGCAAAGAAATCGCCGAGAAAAAGAACTTGCCGGAATACAAAGAAGTACCGGAAAGAGAATTAATAAAACAGACGCTCCAGCCATTGGTCAGACAAGCAACAAGCGACAAGCAACAAGTGACAAAAAAAGAGGAGGAAACAAAAGAAACCGTTCTTCCCGACTATCTTAAAGATTCGCCGCCGGAAATTAAACTTCGGGTGGAAAAACTGGTTGATTTAGTTTTTCATCAGGGTATTGAAAAAACAATCAAAGAGGCCAATCAGGCCGGGCCTTTTATTTTAGATGCTTTTCACGATGCCTTGACAGATAAACTTTATGATGAATTAAAGAAAAGAAATTTGATATAATGTCCACTTATTTTATAACTTTTGCCATCGTTATCGTCATTGTTGCGTTTGTAATTGCTTTCTTTTTTATTTCTAAAAATTTAAAAAAGAAACGCCTGTCCAAGGCGCTTGGTTTGAGATTGCTTTTAATTCGGCTGCCGCAAAAAACTTCAAAAGAATTTCCGACCGAAACCAGGGCAGCCGAGGCCTGGAAAGAAGAAATTAATCTTTCCAGTCAGCTTTTCAGCATTTTGGCCGGTCTTAAATCAGCGTTTGGTTTGGAAGCGGCGGTTCATCATATCGGCGAAGAAATCTTTTTTTATGCGGCAGTACCGAAAGAATCAATGGAATTTGTCAGTCGTCAGATTGAGGGTCTGTGGAAAGAAGCAAAAGTGGAACAAATAGACGATTACAATGTTTTTAACCCCAGTGGAGTTAATCAGGGAGTTTATCTTAAACAAAAATTATCTTACGCCCTGCCAATCAGAACTTATTCCGAAGCCAATCTTGACACTTTCGCGCCGATTCTAAGCGGTTTGTCAAAAATTAACGAGGTTGGCGAAGGAGCGGCCATTCAAATTTTGGTTAGACCGGCTCCGGCCTCAACCAAAAAAACAATCTCTCAGATGATTGAAAATCTTAAAAGAGGAGAAAGATTTGAAGATATTTTGAAAGGCGGTTTGATTAAATTTAAAGACATCGAAAAGGCGATCAGGCCGGAAGAAAAAGAAAAGACGGAAAAAATAATTGACGAGGAAGCAATAAAAACTCTGGATTCCAAAATCAATAAGCCGCTTTTGTCGGTCAATTTAAGAATTTTAGTTTCCGCCCCCAGTCAATATCAGGCCGATACGATTTTGGAAAGCATAACCGGCGGTTTTTCCCAATTCAGCGCTCCGCTTCGTCAGGAGTTAAAAATCATCAAGCCCCGTAATTTTCAAAAATTAATCTATCAGTTTTCTTTTCGGGAATTTGACGAGAATCAATCAATGATTTTAAGCACCGAGGAACTGACAAGCGTTTTCCATCTGCCGGCCTCAAGCACCGCCATCCCGAAAATCAAATGGCTGAAATCTAAGGAGGCGGCTCCGCCGGCTAATCTGCCGACTAAGGGCATCCTGATTGGCGAAACTTTTTTCCGAAATGAGCAGAAATCGGTTTATATTACCGAAGATGACCGTAGACGCCATATTTACATTGTCGGTCAGACCGGCACCGGTAAATCGACTTTAATGACTAATATGGTGGTTAATGACATTCGTCAAAATAAAGGCGTGGCCATCATTGACCCTCACGGCGATTTAATTGAAACGATTTTGGGATTAATACCGGGAAAAAGAATGGACGAGGTAATTGTCTTTGACCCTTCGGACAGGTTGCGGCCATTGGGAATCAATATGCTGGAATACGATTTCAACCGGCCGGAAGAAAAAACTTTCATCGTCAATGAGATGCAGAGTATTTTCAACAAACTTTTTCTAGCGGAAACAATGGGACCGATGTTTGAACAGTATATGAGAAACGCTTTATTGCTTTTGATGGAAGATATACCCAATGAGCCGGCTACTTTGATGGAGGTGGCGCGGGTTTTTACTGACGCGGATTTCCGCCAAAAAAAATTAGCCAGAATTTTCAATCCCACTGTGATAGATTTCTGGGAAAAAGAAGCGATTAAGGCCGGCGGCGAGGCGTCGCTCGCCAATATGACGCCCTACATTACTTCTAAATTCAATAATTTTACTTCCAATGATTATATGCGGCCGATTATCGGCCAGCCGAAGTCGGCTTTTAATTTCCGTCAGGTGATGGATGAGGGGAAAATTTTACTGGTTAATTTATCAAAAGGTAAAATAGGGGAAATTAACGCCAATTTACTGGGAATGATAATCACCGGCAGAATTTTAATGGCTGCTTTGTCCCGGGTTGATTTATCCGAGAACAAGCGCCGCGATTTCAATCTTTACATTGACGAATTTCAAAATTTCACCACTGAGTCCATTGCCACAATTTTATCCGAGGCGCGAAAATACGCCCTCAATCTGACAATGGCGCACCAGTTTGTCGCTCAACTGACGGAAAAAATCCGAGATGCGGTTTTTGGCAATGTCGGTTCAATAATTTCTTTCCGAGTCGGAGCCCAGGACGCGGAATTTCTGGTTAAACAGTTTGAACCGGTTTTTAGCGAGAACGACTTGGTTAATATTGACAATTTTAACGCTTATGTAAAAATCTTAATTGCCGGTCAAACCTCCAGACCGTTCAATATCAAAACCCTAGTGCCGGAAAGAGGCGATAGGGAAACAGCGGATAGAATCAAGGAAATGTCCCGGTCCCGCTATGGTAGAGACAGACAGGAAGTAGAAGTAGAAATATTGAAAAGATTAAGAGAATAAATTAAAATAATCTAAGGACGTCTAACGTCCTTAGATTTGCTTTTTTGTGCCGCCCTAGCTCAATGGCAGAGCAATCGCTTCGTAAGTGAAAGGTTGTCGGTTCAAGTCCGACGGGCGGCTCAGTATGAAATCACCCATTATTAAAAAAGTTATTATTCCAGTAGCTGGTTTGGGCACACGATTTTTACCGGCCACCAAGGCCCAACCCAAAGAAATGCTGCCGCTTATTGATAAGCCGGTAATTCAATATTTGGTTGAAGAAGCGGTTAATTCCGGCATAAAAGACGTCATTTTTGTGACTGGCCGCGGCAAACGGGCGATTGAAGACCACTTTGATTATTCGCCAGAACTGGAATCATCTTTGCTTCAAAAAAATAAAAAAGACGTTTTTAAGGAAGTTAGAGCGATCTCCGAAATGGCGAATTTCTTTTATGTGCGCCAAAAAATGCCTCGCGGTGATGGCGATGCCGTGGTTTGTGCTAGTCACTTAACCAATAATGAACCAGTCGCCGTACTTTTTGGCGATGACATTGTTGAGAGTCGCGTCCCTTGTCTTCTTCAGATGATTAAAGTTTTCGAAAAATATGGGGACTGTGTGGTTGCTTTAACCGAGGTTCCTCGGCAAGAAGTTAAACATTACGGTGTGGTTAAAGCGGTAAAAGTGTCTGATAATATTTATGAAATCAAAGATATCATTGAAAAACCCGAACCCGAAAAAGCCCCTTCAAATTTAATAGTTGTCGCCAAATACATCCTTACGCCGGAACTTTTTCGGGAATTAAAAAAAATAAAATCGTCCAGGACAAAAGAACTGAGAGTTGCTGACGGGTTAAAGAATATCTTAAAAAAGCGCCCCGTTTATGGTTTAAAATTTGAGGGTAAAAGATATGACTGTGGAGATAAATTGGGATATCTTCAAGCTACGGTTGATTTCGCTTTAAAACACCCGGAGGTCAAAAAGGGCTTTAAAAAATACTTAAAGAATTTAAAATTGTAATTATGCAAGCAGTTGTTTTGGCGGCTGGCCGGGGTGTCAGGATGGGCGATTTAACCAATGATTCGGCCAAACCGATGCTTAAGGTCAACGGCAAGCCGATTTTAGAATATACCTTGTTTAATCTTCCGGAAGAAATTTCGGAAGTTATTTTTGTCATCGGCTACAAGGGCGATTTGATAAAATCGTATTTCGGAGATGAGTGGAAAGGCAGGAAAATAAAATATGTTGTTCAGGAAAATTTGAACGGTAGCGCCGGCGCTCTTCACCAAGCCAAAGATTTTTTGGAGGATAAATTTTTGGTTTTGAACGGCAACGATTTATATCAGCGTTCGGACTTGGAAAAATTTGTCAACAATGAACCGTCCGCGCTTTTAGTCAAAGAAATTGAAAATCCGGAAAAGTTCGGCGTCGTTAAGACCGATGACGACGGATATCTTTTGGAGGTTATTGAAAGCGGAAGGCCGAGAGATAAAAACCTTAATTTGGTTAATATCGGCGCCTATCTTCTGAACAAAAAGTTTTTTGATTATCAATTAGCGAAAAAATCGACGGAAATTTCCGAAAAAGAATTCGGCTTGCCCCAAACCCTGGCGACGATGGCGAAAGATTGTAAGATAAAGGTGGAAAAGGCGGAATTCTGGCAGCCCCTCGGCTATCCCGAAGATATTTCAAAAGCCGAAAAAATTATCAGTCAGTTTTCTTCAAAATTGACGCAATGAGAATTATGAAAAACATAGTGACAGTTGGGGGCGGAACAGGAAGTTTTGTACTGCTTTCAGGTCTTAAAAAGTATCCGGTTCGCTTATCGGCTATTGTTTCAATGGCAGATGACGGAGGTTCTACCGGAGTTTTACGCGATGAATTGGGTGTTTTACCGCCCGGAGACATCAGGCAGTGTTTGGTAGCGCTTTCGGATTCGTCGGAGAAAATGCGGGAACTGATGAATTACCGTTTTGAGAAAGGGGGGTTAAAAGGGCATACTTTTGGCAATCTTTTGTTGAGCGCGTTGGAAAAAATAAATAAAGGATTTTTGAGAGGAGTAGAGGAGGCAAGTAAAATTTTGAATGTGAAAGGAGAAGTCATTCCAGTTACGGATTCGGATATTAATCTCTATATGAAACTAAAAAATGGAAAAATTCTCAAAGGCGAGCACCAGATTAATCTTAATTTTGAGATAGAAAAAAGAGGAATAAAAAAAATCTATTTAACTCCCAAAGCTAACGCCAATAAAAATGCAATTCAATGCATTAAGGAAGCCGATATGATTATCATCGGGCCGGGTAATTTTTACTGCAGCATTCTTCCCAATTTTCTTGTCAGGGGAATTTCAGAAGCAATTTGTAAATCAAAGGCGATAGTGGTTTTTAATTGTAATCTGGTAAATAAAAGGGGGCACACGGAAAAATTTACCCTTGATGATTATGTAGATGCGATGAACAAGTATTTAGGAAAACGAAGAATAAATTTTGTCACTTTTAATTCGTCAAAACCGCCGGAAAAATTAGTTAAAAGGTATCAAAAGAAAAAAGAATTTCTTATTCCTTTTCTTAGGGA
>PFKY01000022.1 GCA_002784365.1 Candidatus Wolfebacteria bacterium CG_4_10_14_0_8_um_filter_39_64
AAAACTCCAGGTATTTTTTCAGACCGCCCTTTCTTTTCTGATATATCATCTCTTGTAGCCCCGGTAATATCTCCTTAACTGCTTTCTCGCCAGCTAAAATTTTATCCTGACCATTAGTAAATTGATACCAATAATTTTTACCAACATTTATGTCAATAACTATGTCAGCATTTGCCACATTTGAAAGTGCCAGATGATGCCGTAAAATATTTAATGAATCATTTGCAATATTATACCATCCTGGTTTCCATTTTTCGTCATAATAATGTTTATCTAAATTAACGGCAATGACTATATTGGCTCCCATATCCCTGACAATTTCTGACGGAACAGGCGCGGACAATCCGCCGTCCACTAACATTCTGCCGTTTATTTCCACAGGTTTGAAAACCAGAGGGATAGAGATACTGGTTCTGATAGATTGCGCCATTTCACCTTTATTTAAAACCACAACTTCTCCTGTTTTTAAATCTGTAGCCACGGCAACAAAAGGAATTTTACAATCCTCAAATTTTTTGCCGTTAATATAATCCTCAATAAATGTTTTTAGCTTCTCTCCGCCAATCAACCCTTGTTTTAAATGCGGGTCAAATAAAACGAAAAATACTCGGCGCCAATTAGTGCTTAACGCAATTTTCTCAATTTCTTTTATGCTCAAACCGGCCGCATAAAATCCACCGACCATAGCGCCGATGCTTGAACCGGCAATAAAATCAATCGGAATATTATTTTCTTCCAAAACTTTAATCACGCCGATATGCGCCAGTCCTCTTGAGCCGCCGCTTCCTAATGCTAAACCGATTTTTGGTCGCTTTGATTCTGCCATAATTTATTTCCACTTTCCTGATTTCAAAATTGAAATGATTAATCCCAATCCCAAAAAACTGGCTAAGAGATAACCGATAATTCCTAAAATTGGGTAGCCAAAAATAAACGGGCCGACTCGTTGTTGCAAAATTAAAGAAGAACCAATAATTAAAGAGGCGATGATTAAACTAAATGAAAGGCGGTTGCTGGAGCGATCAATCTCTTGAGTCAATTTTTCTAACCCTTGATGCTCAAAACCAAACTTTAATTTTCCTTCTTTAATTTTACGCAGAATATCAATCAAATCTTGGGGCAATTGCTCAATAAGCTCAATACTTTCTTGAAATATAATACTGCTTTTCTTTAATAATTCTTGCGGCGCAAATTTTTTTCGTAAGAGTTTTTGAATAAAAGGTTTGGCAGCAGATAACATATCAAAATCAGGATAGAGTTGTCTGCCAGTTGTTTCAATTATTGAGAGAGCCTTAATCATCAAAACTAAATTAGCCGGCAATGCCAAATTATGACGCACCATAATTTCTAAAATATCTTGGCTGACTTTGCTGATTTGTAAATTTTTCAAAGGAATTCCCAAATAGCGGTCAAATAATTCTTTTAAATCTTGGCGAAGCAAATTGCGGTCAAATTCTTTAATGATTATGCCTAAATTTTCAAGACTGCGCAGAGTTTGGTCTAAATTCTTGCTGACAATCGCTTGCAATAATTTCGCTCCATTGATGATTGTCTCTTCGTCTAAATAGCCTGCCATTCCCGCATCGAGCATCACAATCATGGCTGGCGGCTGAACAAAAAGATTTGCCGGATGAGGATCGGCATGAAAAAATCCATCTTCTAAAATTTGTTTTAGAATGGCTTCAGCGCCTCG
>PFKY01000033.1:0-8423 GCA_002784365.1 Candidatus Wolfebacteria bacterium CG_4_10_14_0_8_um_filter_39_64
TCGGCAAAGTTTCAATCAGTAAATCCGCTCCCAATTCGGCTAATTTTTGAGATAAAATTGGAAATTGGAAATTGGAAATTGGAAATTCCAATTCTCGCTGCGCGAGAATTGGTCCGTGGTCCATTTTTTCATCAATTAAAAACAAACTGACGCCGGTTTTTTCATCCCCGTTTAAAATCGCTGTCTGAATCGGAGTTGGTCCGCGATATTTCGGCAAAAGCGAAGGGTGAATGTTAATAAAACCGTACTTTGGGACAGCTAAAATTTCCTTCGGAAAGAGCATTCCAAAAGCCGCTACAATCGCCAAATCCGGCTGAAGTTTTTTTATAATTTCCAATAGTTCGTTTTTATCTTTGGGCTGATAAATCGTTAACCCGTATTTTTGAGCCAAGACCTTGACCGGCGGGGGAGTGATAATCTGTTTTCGGCCAGTTGGTTTATCGGGATTACAAATTACAGCTTCAGGCATCAATTCCGCCTGAATTAGTTTTTCTAAAATTATAGCGGCAAATTCCGGCGTGCCGAAAAAAATAAATTTCATATTCTAAAAAATATAACAAATTATATCCGATCGGACATAGTTTGTTATACTTTTAAATTTTACTCTTTGCTTCTATTTTTTGAATATTTTTTGCTTTGTCAATGAAAAATATCCCGTTTAAATGGTCAACTTCGTGCTGAAAAACCTTGGCCAATAATCCCCAGGCCTTGATTTTTATTTTTTTACCGTATCGGTCCTGACCTACAAGAGTGATTTTTTCCGGCCGTTCAACCTCACCGTAGTAACCGGGAACACTCAAGCATCCTTCTTCCAGAAAGGACTTTTCTTTTGATGCTTTTATAATTTCGGGATTGAAGATAGCGTAGAATTTTTGATCTTCAGAAACGATGGAATTAGCGCTACGCAGTTTAGTCGCCTGGATTTGAGCGACAAACAGCCGCAAGTTCAGACCCAACTGGTTAGCGCTCAATCCGATACCCACTGCCTCGGTCATTATTTCGCGCATTTGTTTTATCAACGCATTGATTTCTTTTTTATTAGATTTAGAGAAATCAAACCTTGCGGTTTTTTTACGTAAAAACTTTTCCTCTTTTTTATTATTGATGGTTAGGATTTTCATTTTTTTTCTTGTTTTTAAAAATATCAGGGTGAGTTTTGGTCAATATTCTCATAAAATATCCTCCCTTATTTTTTATTTTTTTTCTTTCCGAAACGTCTTTGGCAATGCTCAATAGGTCATCGCTATTGTGTTTTTTCGCCAGTTTAATATAAAACGATTTATGTTTTTCGTCTTCCAGTAATTGCGCAATCAAAAGCCCGGTCAGTTGGTATTTTTTATAGACATGCGATTGCTTGCCCCGCTCTTTTAAAATTTCCAAATATTCTTTTTCCAACATTTTATTATTTATCTCATGCGTATAACAATTTATTTACGATCGCAAATAAATTGTTATATTTTATTTTGCGATAGGCGATGTTTGGCTTTATTTATTATCACGACAAATTCTCCTTTTAAATTATTTTTATCGCCGTTCAGTTGGCTGATTATTTCATCAATATCTCCCCGATAAATTGTTTCAAATTTTTTGGTTAATTCACGGCAAACAACGGCATGAGGCATAAAGCATGAAGCATGAAATATTTTATTTAACTCCGACAAGGTTTTTAAAATCCGATGAACTGATTCGTAGAACACAACAGTGTATTCCGCTTCTGCCACTTTTTTGAAAAATTTTTCCCGGCCTTTTTTCGCCGGTGGAAAACCCATAAATATAAATTTGTCAGCCGGAAAACCAGAAACGCTTAAAGCCGCAGTTAAGGCCGAAGGCCCGGGAATAGGGATAATTTGGCAAGAGGGTAGGCGAGTAATAATAATTTCTATCAATTTTCCACCGGGGTCGGAAATTCCAGGGGTCCCCGCGTCAGTCACTAAAGCTAATTTTTTATTCTGTTTTAATTGACCAATAATATAATCAATTTTTGAGATTTTGCTATGCTGAAAATAACTAACCAAAGGTTTGGAAATCCCGTAATGGCTCAATAATTTTAAAGTTTGGCGCGTATCCTCGCATAAAATCAGGTCAACTTCTTTTAGGGTTTCCAAGGCCCGCAAGGTAATATCCTTGAGGTTTCCGATAGGCGTTGCTACAATATAAATTGTCCCCATAATAATAAATGTTATATGAAGCGGCTTTTTATTGCAATAAATTTACCTGAGGAAGTCAAACGTAAAATAACAGGGTTGATTAAACAGATTAACCCTGAAAAATTTTCGGACAAATCAAACTTCCACTGGCTTTCCCCGGAAAATTGGCATCTGACACTCGTTTTTTTGGGTTATCAGCCGGATGAAACGATTAGTCCTATTTTGGAGTCAATAAAAGAGACAGCCCAACATTTTCCGATGTCCACCATTGAGTTTGAAAAAATAATTTTGGCGCCGCCGGGAAAAACGCCGCGAATGATATGGCTCTGCGGTACAAAAGAAACCTCAAAAGCATTGGGAGAAATTAAAAAATACCTTGATGATTCTTTGATAAAAAACGGCGTGGGGTTTCAGAAAGAAAACAGGCCGTTTAATACTCATCTTACTTTGGCGCGATTTAATTTCGGGAAATCCGACTTCAGCAAGGAAATCGGATTTCCTAATATTGAAAATTTATTTTTCACCGCCGAATCCTTAGACCTAATGGAATCCCATCTCAAACGCGCCGGCGCCGAGTATGAAACTTTATCAAAAATGGACTTTATCAAATAAACCTGATAAAATAAAAGCAAATGCAAAAAATATTTAAAAATCGTTATTTTGTAATCGGTATCTCAATCATCATTGCCGTCGCTCTTAGCGGCGGAGGTTTTTATTTCGGTTATCAGCAGGGCATCAAAAAGCCGCAAACTGTTGTTATTCGCGGGGTGGCTAATTTAGAGGAAGGCAAGCTGGAAGCGATTGATTTTTCTCTTTTCTGGGATGTCTGGCAAACAATTAAAGATAAATACGTTGAAGCTGATAAAATTGATAATCAGACCCTGTTTTATGGCGCTGTTTCAGGATTGTTAGGCGCCCTAAAAGATGAAAACTCGGTATTTTTTCCGCCCACTGACGCGCAAAAGTTCAACGAAGATATCTCCGGTGAATTCGGCGGCATTGGCGCAGAAATCGGAACGCGTAATAACCAATTGGTGATTATTGCCCCGCTCAAAAATACGCCGGCCGAACGAGCCGGCTTGCGAGCCCTTGATAAAATCTTGAAGGTGGACGATACCGTCACCGCCAATTTAACTACCGATGAAGCGGTGAAATTAATTAGGGGACAAAAGGGAACAACCGTAATTTTGACTATCCTTAGAAATGGCTGGGACAAGCCGAAAGAAATTTCAATTATCAGAGACACCATCCAAGTCCCAACTCTGGACTGGGAAATAAAAGAAAATAACATTGCTTACATTCATTTGTATAATTTTTACGAGAAAGCGCCTTTTCTTTTCTATCAAGCGGCTGTTGAGATTGCTTTTAAAAATCCAAAAGGCATAATTCTTGATTTAAGAAACAATCCCGGCGGTTTTTTGGATGCGGCGATAAACCTGACTG
The DNA here is from genome assembly GCA_002784365.1 of Candidatus Wolfebacteria bacterium CG_4_10_14_0_8_um_filter_39_64. Taxonomy (GTDB): domain Bacteria; phylum Patescibacteriota; class Minisyncoccia; order UBA6257; family UBA9933; genus UM-FILTER-39-64. The sequence goes on from PFKY01000033.1 coordinate 3,591, forward strand.
GCTGGTTTTTAAAACCCGGACAAACAGTAGTCAGTGAAGAATTTCGTTCTGATAAAAAACAAGTTTTCACCAGCTATGGCAATGGGTTATTTAAAGACGTGCCGATAGTAATTTTAATCAACGAAGGTTCTGCTTCGGCCTCAGAAATTTTAGCCGGCGCTCTTCGGGATAATCGCTCAGTTAAATTAATCGGCAAAAAAAGCTTCGGCAAAGGAACAGTGCAGGAACTGGAACCTCTAAAAGATGGCTCGTCTATTAAAATCACTGTTGCTCATTGGCGGATGCCCGGCGGCGGACTAATTGAAAAAAACGGCCTAGACCCCGATTATGAAGTTGGTCTGACTGACGAAGACTTTAAGGCTAATCGCGACCCGCAATTAGAGAAAGCGATGGAAGTATTGAAATCGGAAATTAAATAATGCGAATAATTCTTCTTCGGGAAATAAAAGGACTTGGCAATAAGTTTGACATCAAACAAGTCAAAGACGGCTATGCCCGAAATTTTTTAATTCCTCAAGGCTTGGCAAAAATCGCTACTGAACAAACAATAAAAGAATTAGAAGCTCAAAAAGCCGCTTGGTCAAAAGAAGAACAAGAAATAAAAAATAAATTAGAGACCCTAGCTGAAGAACTTTCGGGTCAAGAATTCAAATTTACGCTTAAAACAGGCAAAAAAGGGGAAATTTTCGGTTCGGTTACCCGAGACGACATTAAAAATAAATTATCAATGCCTAATATCGAAGTAAATCTTGAGCGACCAATAAAAACACTTGGCGAGCACCAAGTGGAAATTGATTTGGGCAAGGAAATGAAAGCTTTAATTAGAATTATTATTGAACCGTTACAACCTTAACGTAGCGTTGATCTTTATTAAAACAAATTTTCTTTTTGGAAAGAAATTTAACGATTCCGGCTCTAAGAGCGTATAAGGTGTCATCAGCGCCGCGAGCCACGTTTAATCCCGGCAAATATTTGGTGCCGCGCTGACGGATTAAAATTTCGCCAGCATTGACTCGCTGTCCGTCTTGCCTTTTAACTCCCAATCTTTTTGATTCGGAATCCCTGCCTAATTTAGTTGAACCTCCTGCTTTGGTATGTGCCATATTTGTTTCTATTTAATACTTTTCAAGTTTATTCTATAATCAAAATTATGTCAACTTCATTCGGCCAGCAAAAGCTCGTTTTTGACATTGAAACCATCGGCGTTGATTTTGAATCTCTGGATAAAATTTCGCAAGAATATCTTTTACAGTATGCGGAAAGCGGAGAAGAGAAGGAAGAAGCCAAAGAAAGGTTGGGTTTTTATCCTTTAACCGGCGAAATTGTGGCCATCGGCATATTAAATCCGGAGACGAATAAGGGAGCAGTATACTTACGAGTTAGCCACAAGGGACAAGTGACAAGCGACAAGTTAGAGGAAGGGATTATAATTGAGACCGGGGACGAGAAGCAGATTATTGAAAAATTTTGGGAAACGATTAAGCCATATAATTATTTTATTACTTTCAACGGCCGGAGTTTTGATGCACCGTTTTTGATGATTCGTTCGGCGATTTTAGGCGTAAAACCCAGCAAAAATCTTTTAAGTAATCGCTATTTAAGTTCGCAAAAATACGACGCTATTCACGTTGATTTACTGGACCAGTTAACTTTTTACGGCGCAGTCCGAAAAAAATTCAATCTTCATTTCTGGACAAAGGCCTTTGGTATTAAAAGCCCAAAAGAACAGGGGATTACCGGCGATGATGTTGGCCGGCTTTATAAAGAAGGAAAACTTTTAGAGATTGCCAAATATAATTTAGGAGATTTGAGGGCGACAAAAGAACTTTACGAAAAATGGGAAAAATATCTGAATTTATAAAAAATCATAAACGCGACATTATTCTTTTTCTTCTAATTTTTATTATAAGTTCCCTTAGTTTCGGCTTGGGTTACCTTGTTAATCGCGAATTTAACCACGCGCCGATTGTGATTGAAAAATGTGCCGATTTTGTCTCCGAGCCATAGGGGAGGAATCACAAAATAGAGCATCCCGCCAACGGCGGGATTAACCCTTATAACAATCACTCACGATCGCAAGGATTTGTTGTAGCTTTACGAAGTTCAATATTTTTTCTATGTATGACTGTTATGCTATAGCATAACAGTCATACAACCGCTATGACATGTCATAGCACTATGCTATAGCATAGTGCTCGGTTAGTTGAAGTGAAATTATTTTTGGGAGTACTTAAAATGATTTTTTAAATTTGACAAATTAAGTGGGATATATTATTCTTATAGCAGAATCTTAATGAGATGACTGGTGAAGAAATAATCTCTCCTTCTTACTTGTGCCCTTGTGCCCTAGATATAAACTAAGACCCCTTGAGCAAGGGTCTTTTTTTATAAATACCCCAGCTGCCTTAACCAATAATCATTTTCCCACTCCCATAATCTTTTTGCGCCTAAAAATGCTTTGAAATCTTCCTGCCAATAGGGGAATTCTTTAAGTTCGATGTCGCCGGTCAAATCAGACCACTCATGCTTACAATTTTTAGCTTCTTTGCTATAGCCGCCATTGGTCCACGGCAATTTTATTTTTTCCCGGCCGCCCTTCACCCGAAGCGTGGCACCACACTTCAAACATTTTTTAGTCTGGTCAATTCTCAAAATCCAGCGGCTCTGCAGATTTTTAAAATCCTTTTCTACGGCGGCCGTATAAGCGCTGGTTTGTAAATTATAATCTCGATAAATTGCCTGAGAAGTTTTAATATCTAAAACCCCGAATTTGCCGTCAATTAAAGCCAGAGCATCAAGGGTACCAGCATAACGTTCGTCAAAATTAACGACCTGCTTTTCCACGAATTCCGGATCAACCTGAATGTTTTTTTCTTCCAAAAATCGCAAAAAAGCGTTAATAGCCGGCTTTATTGAAGAATCGATTTCCGGCTTTTCGCCAATCAATATTTTTTCAACTGTTTCATGAATTAAGGTGCCTTCATTGGCTGATTGTTTTTTAACCGCTTCGCCTTCATCAAAATTATTCATTTCCGCATAAAATTTATACAAAGCCGGCTTGGCTTTAATATCCACGATTTTAGTCACTCGCGGATACCAGATACCGTCAATTTCATAACCGGACATCCCTTTAAAATGGTTAAGATTGGAATAGAACATATTTTAGAGGTTTAAGGTTTAAGGTTTAAGGTTTAAGGTATAAGAAGTAAGTACTGCAGAATCCTTTAAATCTTATGCCTTATATCTTACCAGTTTATCCGTCAACTTGTAAATATCGCCAGCGCCCATCATTACAATAATAGTTTTGAGTTTTGAGTTATGAGTTATGAGTAAATTATTTAAAATTTGCTTCAGTTTTTTAGGGGAGGGGAGATAGACCACTTCTCGCAATTTTGAATTTTGTTTTCGAAGAATCCCCGGAGGGTCTATTTTGAATTTTGAATTTATTCTTTTTTGAATTGCTTCAGCCAGTTTTTTAGAAAGATATTTTGCGACAATTTTATTGTTGCAAAATATCTGCGAGGTTTTGCGACGACCAGTTTGGGCGTTGCAACAACCTCTATTTTGCGACACTTTATCCGATATATCGCGACCAGCTACCTGATAGACAGGCAATAATACCAGGGCATTTGCTTCGTCAAAAGCCCCTATAAAGGCCTTAAAAAGCAGGGATAGCCGTTTAGCCTGATGGGGCTGAAAGACGCAAATTAGGCCTGTTTTTGGCCACTTTTGGGCTATTCCAGCTAGGGTAGCCTTGATTTCAGTCGGGTGATGAGCATAGTCGTCGTAAACTTTAATTGGAAATTGGAAATTGAAAATTGGAAATTTAAGTTCTCCTCGGTATTCCATCCTTCGCCAGGCGCCGCGATAAGAGCCAATCGCGTTAAAGATATCTCTATTTTTAATTCCCAATGCCTTAGCCAAGGAATAAACCGCTAAAGCGTTTGAAACATTGTGTTCGCCGGAGATTTTTAATATTTCTCTGATTTTATAACAAATCATTGACGATCGTTCAGGGTTTGTTATACCGTACCAGATGATTTTAATATTTTTATTTTGGCTGATTTTTTGGATTTTATTTTTTAAACCCGATAAATTTTTGTCATCTTTATTAAGAACCAAAATTCCGCCCGACTGAATATTCTTGATAAATTTCAAAAAAGCATTTTTAATGACTCTTAAATTTTTATAATAATCAAGATGCTCAGCGTCAATATTTAAAATAATTGCCGCAAAAGGGGAGTAGTTTAAAAATGAACCGCTATATTCATCAGCTTCCAATACCAGATAATCCCCTCTGCCATTGCAAAAATTTGAATTACCGAACTCTTTTAGTTTAGTGCCGATAATCACCGTCGGGTTAAAACCGGCTTTAATTAAAATCAAGGATAAGAGGGCAGTAGTAGTGCTTTTGCCGTGAGCGCCGGCTATAGCCAGAGTTTTGTATTGTTTTGCCAAATCGCCGACTGCCTCAGCATAAGATTTAGCAGGGATGCCTAATTTGGCTGCTTGCCGGCGTTCCGGGTTATTAATGGGCACAGCTGCGCTGAAAATCGCCAAATTTGCCCCTCTGGGAAGGTTTTTTGCCTGATGACCGATAAATACTCTTATGCCTTGTTTTTTAAGTTCAGAAATAATTTCTGAAGGAGAAGCGTCAGAGCCAGATACATTATAGTTATGAGACAAAAACCAGCGGGCTAATGCGCTGGTTCCAATACCGCCTATGCCAATAAAATGGACTTTGGGTTTAGTCATTATGTTAAGGCCATTATGGCCGTTATCTTTTATGATAGATTACTAATCTGTCGTAAAAGATATATTTTGTAACGGATC
>PFKY01000033.1:8432-11423 GCA_002784365.1 Candidatus Wolfebacteria bacterium CG_4_10_14_0_8_um_filter_39_64
GCCGGCAGGCAGGTCCACAACCAGTTACAGATATGACATAATCCACCTTATAACATCAATAAAAAACTCCAGAATTTTGATGAATAAACCGCCTAAGGCCTTAATAAAACCAACCAGACCTGAACCGATATATTGTTCAAACCACCCGCCAAAATAATTCAAAAAAGTAGATAATTTTTGAATGATTTCTTCCATAATATTTGAATTATATTACGAACAATATTATATCACAAATAGTTCGCCGGGTTAATGGTTACGCCAACGGGCACTAGACCAGCGCCGGAAAAACTTTGCATTTTAAGGTTTAACGCCCAATAGACGCCGAAATGAAGGTGGGGGCCGGTAGAATAACCGGTATTGCCGGAATATCCTATTACCTGTCCCCTTTTAATTACACTTCCTTTTTGAACAATTTGCCGCGACAGATGAGCGTAAAGCGTTGCCAAATTATTATTGTGTTTTATTAAAATGAATTTTCCGTATTGAACCCGGCCGTTGTCGCCGACAGCCATCACTTCTCCATCTTCAGCCGCCAATATGGGCGTGCCCAGAGACGCCTTAAAATCAATGCCGTTATGGAATTTGGTTTTATAAAGCAATTTGGCAGAGTCGGTATAACCGTATTCCTGCGTCACATAATGGTCGGTGACCGGATAAGCCAGAACGCCGGGTCGTTTACTCGGCAAAACCCTTGGGTCAAAACTAAGACGCAAATTTTCTTCCAATGTGTTAATCTCATCGGCAATTTCCATCTGCTTTTTCTGTAAATCACTGATTATACTCTGATAAACTTTTTCCTGACTTTTTGTCTGCACTAAAATATTTTTCTTTTCTTTTTTAACGTCATCCAGTATCACTTTTCTGTTTTTAAGATTGCTATTTTCTATTTCGGTCAATTGTTTTTTATTGGCGGATTGGTCTAATTTGTCGGCCATTTCCTCTTTGACCTTTCTCAGATTATCAATCTCCGTTTTTAAGCCAGCATTAAGGTCGGTCAAATTTTGCATTTCAAAAACGCTGTCCGCCAAACTTTTGTTTTTCAAAAAGATAAGCAAGGGTGTTTCGCCATCAGTTTTTTGAAATTCCTGAAGAATCCTGGTGATGGCTTCTCTTTTTAAGACAATCTCATTTTCGGCATCAGTGATTTCGTATTGAAGAGAATTAACTTCCAAAACCAGTTTATCAATGGTAATTTCGCTGGAGCGGATATTTAAATTAAGCTGATTGATATTATAATCAGTTTGTTTGATTTCTTTTTGGAGGGTCTGTCCTTGCCCCTGAATAGATTCAAGGTTTTTCTGGGTTTCTTTGATTTGATTATTTATTTCCTGAAGTTGCTGAGTTTTTTGGTTAATGGCATTCTTAAGCTCCTGCGGAGCAGCGGCAAATGAAGTGATAGAAAATAGAAAATAAAAAATAGAAACAAGAAACAAGATTTTTTTCATGCTTATTCAAGCCCCGTAACGTTCATAGGGATGCGTTACGGGGCAAGTTTTTTAACGGCTATTTCCAAACGCCTTAGTGTCTCTTCTTTGCCCAAGACCTCCATAATTTCAAACGGTCCTGGTGAAGCCTCTTTGCCTGAAAGAGCGGCTCGCAAAGGCCAAAGCAACTCTCCCCTACCCCAAACCTCAGTTAACGGCGTAATCAATTTTTCCAAGGCCTCTTTGTTAAAATCAACTTTGAAAACTCTGTCAATTTCTTCAATTAAAAGTTTTAAATTTGCCAGAGTTTTCTCTTTGTCTGTTTTGGGTTCGCCAATCCCCTTCTCCGAAGACGCGGCTGACACCGGACGCGGCCAAGCTAAAAGATTTATTTCATAGTCCGGCAACTCAAAAAAGAAATCAGCCAATTCCTTAAAATCAGTCAGTTTTTTTATTCTTTCTCTTTCGGCGGCCACTGCCTTAATCAATAATTCTCTTTTTTCTTCAGCCAGCCATTCCGCCGGGATAAAATCTTTAATTCTTTCGGCTAAAACATCGGCAGTCATTTTTTTGACGTACTGACCATTTAACCACTCCAATTTTTCAATGTTGAAAATCGCTCCGGCTTTTTGCACCCGTTTTAAATCAAATTCTTCAACTAATTCATCAAGAGATAAAATTTCTCTGTCATCTTTGGCATGCCAGCCGAGCAAGGCCAAAAAATTTACGATGGCTTCCGAAAGATAGCCCTGATTTTTATAATCATTAAGCGAACTCTCTAAAAAGCGCTTGGACAATTTAGCCCGGCCCGGAGTAAGAATCAACGAGACATGGACGTATTCCGGCGTTTCAAAATCCAGTGTTTTTTGAATTAAAATCTGTTTGGGAGTGTTAGAAAGATGTTCTTCGCCCCTTATCACATGGGTGATTTTCATTTCAAAATCGTCAACCGTAGCTGAAAAATTATACAGAGGGGACCTTAGATTTCGGGCAATTACGACATCGCCAATTAAAGCCGTATTAAATTTAACTTTTCCACGAATTAAATCGTTGAATTCTATTTCGGTTTCCGGCACTCGAAAACGAATTACGGCCGGCTCGCCTTTTTTAAGACGGCTCTCAGCCTCTTCTTTTGAGAGGTTGCGGCACCGGCCGCTGTATTTGGGCGCCAGTCCCTGAGCCAGCATGGCTTGACGGTCATTTTCCAATAATTCCTTTGAACAGAAACAATAATATGCCTTGTCTTCCTCAAGCAATTTTTTCAGATATTTTTCATAGATATCTAAACGCTCTGATTGCCGATACGGCCCATATTCACCGATATAATCTTGTCTCTTGTCTCTTGTCTCTTGTCTCTCAAGTATTGGTCCTTCATCCCAATCCAAGCCTAACCATTTTATTCCACTAAGAATATCTTTTTCGTGTTCGGGATTAGAACGCTCAATATCCGTATCTTCAATCCGCAAAATAAATTTACCATTATTCTGCTTAGCGAAAAGCCAATTAAAAAGTACGGTTCTGGCTGAACCAATGTGGAAAAATCCTGTTGGCGAAGGCGCAAAACGCA
>PFKY01000026.1:0-3375 GCA_002784365.1 Candidatus Wolfebacteria bacterium CG_4_10_14_0_8_um_filter_39_64
AAACTGCCTCTTTAATAACCTTATTTACAAAGAAACCAGATGACTTGTTAAATTCTAAATTACTTAAAAAATTTGGATATCCAAGAGAAAAAGACGGTTTAAGAGTTATTCATCAAACAATTACTTCAACTGCTAAAAATAAACAAGGATTTAAATTGAAAAATACTGGTCAGAAATTATCAATTCTCAAAAATAATGAATATGTTTTTTCTTATAATAAAACAGAACTTGAAAAGCTATTCAATAAGAAATTCGGTAAGGGAATAATTTTGGTTTTAGCAACGTCAAAAAAGGATTCCAATGGTAAAGAAAAATTTCATTACCAAGAGGCCTATATTTTGAAAAATGGAAGTTTCAACGCTTTTTTAAAAAACTTGTTTTATGATATAAGGATCGGCAGATATCCAGATGGCCGACCTCACGATCACGGCTCCGCTTTTCGACTAAAGAAAACCAGTTTGCCCAACGTCTTTAAAATTTACAGAAAACTGATTTAATTCTTTCTTAAAACTATAATACTTTCTTTTGTCATTGTTTCCTCTAATACACCGGCCTTATTAGTCGGAGAATTTTTAATAGGCATTCTTTTGGTTGGGATATTACGAACAAAAATATCTTCGCAGGTAAAGCCGATTTTTTCTCCTAGTTCGGCGATTATGAAATCTGTGGGGATACGAACTTGTTTTACAAGGCGGTTGCCAATAACGAGACAGAAATATTTTTTCGGTCTAAGTATTTTATATGCTTGTTTTAAACAATCATTTAATCCAGAATAAAAACTTAAAACATCTTTTGCGCGAGTCTCATCTCTTTTGGCGATTTTATCCAAAGCGTTCTTTAGATATCTAGAAGGCAAAGAATGAACCAATGTTTTAGATGCCCTGCCGCCAAGTAATTCATTATCAATGCCGGAAGCGTCATTAGGATTATCAAAAATATCTATCCACTGCGCGGAAAGTCTAGAAAATTGACCATAAGCAACTGTCGTCCTGCTGTCCCCGTAGGGCGGGGAAGTGATAACACAATCTATCGAATTTTCTTTAATATCGTTATTTTTTGAAGAATCCCCAAGTATAATTTTAACCCAAGTGTTTTTATCGACATCTTTATAAAACTCCTCCATTCTTTTTATATTTGATTCAGATTTTTGTTTGAACATTGCTAATACGTCTGGATTATAATTTTCTAATTTTTCTTTTTTTATTCTTACCAATTTAAACTCTCCATTTTTCGCATTTGAAGATTTTCGGACAACCTCGCTAAAAGCAATTAGAAAGAAATTTTGAATTTCTTTATTTTTAATTTCTTTTATCGCTTTTTTGATTTTAGAAAGTTCAATAATGACTTTATCCTTAAACCAAAATTCTAGGTTTTTGAATTTTGGTTTTTTAAGTTGGGCATTTTTTATTTTACCAATTCTGTTTACAAGTTTTAAATATTCCCTTGAAAGCAATTGCGGATTTATCGGGGTCGTTTTAACTTTTGCCAAAAATACGGCTAATGGATTCAAATCAATTCCGTAAGAATTTCTACTCAATAACCTGCTTTCAATTAAAGCAGTGCCGGAACCACAAAAAATATCACAAATTGTGTCTCCTTTTTTGCTGTAAGTTAAAAGCAGTCTTCGTGCTACTTGGGGAATAAACATTGCCGGGTAGGTATGAAAACCATGAGTACAGGGTTTTGTTTTCGCGCCGTTAAAATCCCAAGAGTAATCAATTCGTCTTTGTAATTTTTTATCAGATATATCATCTTTATCTATTTTCTTTTCTAAATTCCTGATTATTTTTACCACAACGCCTCTTACTTCAACTTCTTTTGTATAAATGGGGAATAAAGACGGATTTGCCGGCTGTAATCTAAATCTATTTTTCTCTCTATAAATTCTTTTAAGCGTTGCCTCATTATCATTAATTATTGCTACAACTGTTTGGCCGTTTTCAGCAACACTCTGTTGTCGGACAATAACAATGTCTCCATCATAAATTCCATCGTCTACCATACTATTTCCCGCAACTTGGAGAGCATAAAATTTCCCAAATTTTCCTACTTCGTTTTTTGGGACAGTTATTGTTTCATTATACGATTCTATGGCTTCTATTGGTTGGCCAGCGGCTATAACTCCAGCTAAAGGAACTTCAATGGTTTCTTGATTTTTTCGGGGATTAACGCTTCGCGGCTTATTTTCTTCTTTATTGAGATATCCTCCTTTTTCTAAATTTTTGAAATGTTCATGAACCGTTCCGACAGACTTTAAATGAAAATGCCTAGCTACCTCTTTTAAAGAGGGGGAATAACCGTTTCTTTTGAGGTAATCTTTTATAAAATCTAATATTTGTTTTTGCCTTTTTGTGAGCATATTGATAATTGCTATTGACTTTCGGGTTTTTTTCGGGTACACTTTAAGTATAACAATTAGTCGGTAGTAAACAAGTGGAGTTATCCACAGGCAAAAAGGTAGAAGAATTAATTAAAAATAATAAAAAACAGCATGTCTATTTCTCAAGATGTTAAAAGGAGACTATATGAGAGGGCTGGCGGGAGATGTGAATGTACTATGTTGGCATGTTCGCATCACAGATCTGGTAGTAGGTGCCCACACTCTCTTTCTTATGGGTATTGGGAAGCTCACCATCGTAGTGCGGATGGCCCCGATAATCTTGGAAATCTTATCGCCATGTGCGCGACTTGCCATAAGAACACGCGTACTTACGGAAAATAATACAAGGTTTTATTAAAAAAGGTACTTAGAAAACGTGTTCAAGTAGGTAGAGCTTGACCGATTTGAGAACTTGATTAACTCTTATTTTGTAGAAATTGCTTAATTGTGATAGCGCCCAAAAGACACACCTTCCACAAAAATGCCCAGCGTAGCTGGGCATTTTTGGTTTGTTTATGTTAAAATAAATCTATCAACCCCCGCGACCCGAAGGAGATTTTGGAAATTGGCCAACAAAAAATTAGGCCAGCAAACAAAACATTTCAACATTTTTGAGAATGTTGGAATAAAATCATTTTATGAATATATTTATTTTTTTCTTGGGAATTGTTTTAGGAGCGGGAGTAATTTGGCTGGTAATGAAAAAAAGAGTGGGAGATTGAGTTAAAAAGAACAGAAAAAGAAAAAGAAGAACAGGAAAATGTCGCTTTGGGACTGGCTGATTTTAACCGCCATATGCAGAAAGTAAAAGAGGACAGAAAACAGAAAATACTCGAAAAATTAACAGAGCAAGGCAAAGTTAAAACAGATGAGGTGGCAGACGTCTTAAAAGATTCAATGACTGCCTTACAGGAACAAATAACTTCACTCTTATTGAGCCGCCACAACATTTCAAATCCCCAGCTTGCCGATTTCAGCATATGGTAAAGCAAATT
>PFKY01000026.1:3390-9679 GCA_002784365.1 Candidatus Wolfebacteria bacterium CG_4_10_14_0_8_um_filter_39_64
TTTGTGTATTATTTTGCGTCGCAGCCATATTTTTCTGTGCTTCTTCAATTTTTTCTTTATTTTCTTCAAGCCACTTGTCAAAACCATTCATCATATCTTTAAACATAATATGACTTTCCCGGCGGTATTCTACCAAGGGGTCGTGCTGACCGTAAGCTCTCATTCCCACCGATTCTCTTAATGCTTCCATATTTTCCAAGTGGTTCATCCATAGAATATCCAGCATCCCTAAAATCTGGGGCAGTGATTTCTTTTCCAAAAGTTCCTGCCTTTTTCTGTAAATAGTGGTTCGCTGTTTATTTAAAATATCATCGTATTCCAGCAGGTGTTTGCGGCTGTCAAAGTTAAATCCTTCAACTTTTTTCTGGGCTTCATTGACTACCTTTGAAACTAATTTAGATTCAATCGGTTGGTCTTCCGGCAGATTAAAACTTTCCATTAAAGATTTAATTTTCTCGCCGCCGAAAATTCGCAAAAGGTCGTCTTCCAAAGAGAGAAAAAATCGTGAAGTTCCCGGATCGCCCTGCCTGCCGCTTCTGCCGCGAAGCTGGTTATCAATTCTTCTGGCTTCGTGCCGTTCAGTGCCAATCACATAAAGGCCGCCGAGTTCTTTGATTTTTTGGGCTTCCTCAGGCACAGGCGGATTGCCAGCCAAAACAATGTCAACGCCGCGACCAGCCATATTGGTGGCCACGGTCACGGCTCCCAATTTTCCGGCCTGGCTAATAATCAAGCCTTCGCGTTCATGATTCTTGGCGTTCAAAACTTCATGAGGAATCCCGGCTTGCTTCAGCAAGTCCGATATAATTTCATTATTGGTTATTGAAGTTGTTCCGAGCAAAATCGGCTGTCCTTCCAGATGCCGTTCTTTCACTTCTTTAATCACCGCCCGACATTTGGCTTCCAAAGTTTTATAAATCATGTCGGAATTATCTTTTCTAATCATCGGTTTGTTCGGCGGAACGCTGACCACTTCCAAATTGTAAACTTTATGAAATTCCTCAGCCGAGGTTTGAGCCGTGCCAGTCATTCCCGCGATTTTTTTATACAAGCGGAAATAATTCTGAATTGTAATTTGGGCAAAAGTCCGCGATTCCTGCTGAACCTGAACGTTTTCTTTTGCTTCAATTGCCTGATGCAGTCCGCCCGAATAACGGCGACCGTACATCAAGCGACCGGTAAATTCATCTACGATGATGATTTCTCCGTTTTTAATCAAGTATTGTTTGTCGCGGTGAAATAATGTTTTGGCTTTTAAACATTCTTCCAAATAATGAACCAGCCGGAGATTTTCCGGGCCGTAAAGGTCTTTTAATTTCAATATTTTTTCTACTTTATCAATACCCTCGTCGGTAATGCTGACTGTTTTCATTTTTTCGTCCACCAAATAATCCTCATTTTCAGAAAGTTGACTGACGACCCTGGTAAAAATCCGATAATAATCGCTGGACTCGGTGTCCGGAACGGCAATAATTAATGGCGTTCGCGCCTCGTCAATTAAAATGCTGTCAACCTCATCAATAATGGCGTAATGAAGGCGAGTAACTTGAACCTGCTGGGTTAAATCATAAGATAAATTATCGCGAAGGTAATCAAAGCCGAATTCATGATTGGTGCCATAAGTAATATCAGCCAAATAAGCCTCTTTTCTCGAGATTGGCCGGAGAAATTCCTGAAATACTTTAAAAGCCCCTAAAACATCTCTTTTTTTATCTTTATCATCAACGCTTTGCGCTTTGCTATTTGCTATTTGCTGTGTCGTAAATTCCGGGTCATACAAATAAGCACCTTCATGAGTCAGGCAGCCAATTGAAAGCCCTAAGGCATAGTAAATTTGTCCCATCCAGACCGCATCGCGGCGCGCCAAATAATCATTGACCGTGATGACGTGAACGCCTCTGCCGCTTAAAGCATTAAGATAAACCGGAGCTGTAGCAGCCAAAGTTTTTCCCTCGCCGGTTAACATCTCGGCAATTTTTCCCTGATGCAAAATAATGCCGCCAATCAATTGAACGTCAAAGTGTCTCTGATTAAGAGTTCGTTTGGCCGCTTCCCGAATTAATGCAAAAGCCTCGACTAAAGCGTCGTCGAGGCTTTTACCATTTTGGACCGTTTTTTTTAAATCCAAACCTTTGCCTTTCAATTCTTCATCGGTAAGTTTTTCCAATTCCGGCTCTTGAAAATTGATGGATTTAATTAAGGGTTCGAAATCATATTTGCCAAAAAATTTTTTAAAAAGGGAAAACATCTATTTTCTATATTTATCTATTTTTCTCTATATTTCTCTATTTTAATCTCTTTGTATTTTTTAATCTCCTGTTGTAGTCTGTCCTTAACTTCATCTATGGCTACCCTGACATCCCAATCGAAATGTTCGGCTCTTAGAGGTTTTTTGCCTATGGAAAAACTCGCCTCGGCGTAGAAAATATTGCCGCTCCGATGATGCCTGGTGGTTCGGGCAATCTCAACAAAAACCTCAATTTCATTTTCGGTTTCAAATCTTTTAAGAAAATGGCTGAGGGAACCGATTTTTATTTCTATGTATTCGCGGATGGCCGGCGTAAGGTCTAAATTTGTGGCTTTGATATTGAGTTTCATGTGCCAATTATATCCAAATTTTCAAGCCATCAGACGCAGAAAATTTGGTGATAGAATTGAGCACCCCGCCCATACTTTGCTGGCGATAATGGCTTAAAGATAAATAGTTTGTTCTGAACAATCTTTCTTTTTCTGGAACCAACATCATTAGTAAAGTATGGGCGGGGTTAAGGTTTGCTTATGAAAAATTCTACACCTTCGGTTTGAATTTTTCAAGCAAGCCCTTAATAAAAAACCCCTCTTTCTTAACTCCGACGTAACGTCGGGGTGGGGAAAGAGGGGAAGAATGATTTATTTCTTTTTCTTTCTTTTCTTTGCCATTTGGCGTTTCGCAAACGCCCTAATAGTATTTCCGGCGTTCACGAGTAAAGATTTATTTTATAGTCAGCTTTTGATCGTCGACCATTCAATCCCGCTGACCTGTGATACTTATTTATAACTTCTACTATTAATTTTAGAACAAATGAAATTAATTGCAACTGTGGATAACTCAAAGACGGACTATTTCCTCCTCCAACCCGATGTTAAATTTTTTCTTCACTTCTTTTTTTACCAATTGAATTAAATTTTTGACATCTTTTGCGGTGGCACCCAAGACATTAACTATAAAATTCGGGTGTTTTGGTGAAATCATTGCTCCGCCATGGGAAATTCCCTTGAGTCCTGCCTCAGATATCAGATGGGCGGCCGGAATTACCGGAAAAGGGTCGTTTTTTATGACTGAATTGAAGCTTTTATGCGCGTTTTTGGCCACTTTTTTAAGAGCCACATTTTTGAAGATACTGCCGATATTCGGGTGCTCTAGGGGCTGTTTTTGCCGGCGATAATTGATATTTTCCTCAATAATTGTCTGCATTAATTTTCTATCCCCTTTTTTTAGGATTAAGGCGGCTTCAACAATAATTTCCCTGTTTTTATTAAGCTTAAAAATGCTCGAGCGATAACTAAAGTTGCAATCCCGATTGTTTCTCCTGATGATTTTCGTTTGGGGTCTTGAAATATCTAAACTCACCACCTCTTTGACAATTGTCTGTATCTCACCGCCAAAAGAACCGGCATTGCCCCGAACGGCTCCGCCGACAGTTCCGGGCAAACCACCCGCCCATTCTAAGCCGGATAAATTTTTATTAATCAAGTAATCAACTAATTGACTGATTAGAACGCCAGCGCCGACCCTTAAGATATCTCCCTCCTTTTTAATAAGTTGAATGTTTGGTTTCAGAATTAATCCGTTAAATCCTTCGTCTCCAAACAAAATATTCGTTCCGGCTCCCAAAGTGAAAACCCCGCTACCAAAATTCGCTTTGCGAATTTGGTACGGGGCAAGTAGGCGCCATTTTTCCAGAGCCTTAATAATGTCATCAATGCTTTTTGCTTCAAAAAAATATCTGGCCGGACCGCCGATTTTATAATTACTATATGAACTTAATTTAACATTTTCTACAAACATAAAAACCAAACGCGGTTTATCCGCGTTAATCAGCGTTTAAATCCGCGTTAATCCGCTTCTATTTTTTAAAAACAATAAATTTATATCCTGTGAAATTCCAGGCCATCGAAACTACAGTTGCTAAAACCTTGGCGAAGTTCACCCAAAGAGCCGGGGATAAACCGAAAAGCGCCGGAACGAAAGTGCTGATACCATAAACGATTCCGCTGTTTAACGAGATACCAACGATGCTGACAACCAAAAATTGAGAGAACTCTCTGGCAATCTGTCCCGTTTCGCTTCCTTCTTTTTTAAAAGTCCAATATTTATTCCAGAGATAACTGTTGATGACGGCTACGGCAAAGGAAATCGAATTAAGCAGAATAATCCAGCGACCGCTGTAAATGCCGGTTAAAAACATCAATAAATTCAAAATCCCGAAATCAATGCCGGTATTAATAAAGCCAACCACAACAAACTTGGAAATTTGTCTTAATAAATTTGCGTTCATTTTACTCCAAGAAATTCTAAAATCAGATTTTTTAATTCCTGCTCATTTTCTAATATCGTCGTGCCGTGACCAGCGGCTTCGTAAATTTTTATTTCTTTTTCAACTCCGGCCGGCACCGACTGATAAAGTTTCTGATTTTCTTCGGCGTTTTCACCGTCGTCGCGGCTCGAAACGAAAAACACTTTTTGTCCGGCTCTGAGATTTTTTGCCAACGATTCGGTTTTAATCCCCCGATAATTCAAGCCCGGTGAGAGCAGAACTGCGGTTTTGAATTCCGAATGTTCACTGATATATTGTAGCGACAAATTAGCGCCAATGGAAGCGCCGATAAAAATAATCTTGTCGCTTGTCGCTTGTCGCTCTTTTATTAAGTAATTAGCAGCTGCTTCCAAATCCAAAATACTTTTTTGGTGTTGGCTATCGGCAAAACTTTTATAGCCATCTGGTCCGCCATCCGATTCACCATGACCCCTCAAGTCAATAGCCAAATTTTCATAACCAGCATTTTGGAAATTTTTGGCTAACTCAGTCCAAGATTCCTTGGTGGCCGGCATCATATGAACCAACACTAACCAACCAGCGGGATTTTCCACTTCATACAAGTCAGCTGCAATTTTAACATCATCTTTTGTGGAGAGGAAAATTTTATTCATGTAATTATCCACGTCTGTCTGCGTATTTTGAGGCATAAGAAAATTCAAACCCGACATCACCACAATAGTGGCTAAACCTACTAAAATAATTATAGCACTGATGGTAGATTTCTTAAACCTCATAATATCAGCTTACTTTATTTCGTAAGTCACACTGACTTGTATCGTTACTTCCTGACTGCCGGGTTGAATCTGTGGTAAGGGCTGAACCGCTTCTGCTCCACCCATACCTAATGCTCTCACATTCTGATAATAAGGAGTGGATTGATA
Source organism: Candidatus Wolfebacteria bacterium CG_4_10_14_0_8_um_filter_39_64 (assembly GCA_002784365.1). Classification (GTDB taxonomy): domain Bacteria; phylum Patescibacteriota; class Minisyncoccia; order UBA6257; family UBA9933; genus UM-FILTER-39-64. Next base: position 8,852 of record PFKY01000026.1, read on the forward strand.
TTCATAAAAATTAATCACCCGACCGAGTTTCACGCCGTTTTTCTCTGCCATAGCTTTGGCTTTTTCTTTGACCTTATCAAAGGCCTGATTTCTGGCTTCGCTTAAATATTTCTCCGGCTCATCAATGTCAAAAGAAATTGAACTAATCTGATTGATGCCCAAGGCTGGCAAACCGCCTAAAACTTCTGCCACTTTATTTAAGTCGCGGACCTTAACTAAAACCGTTTGGGTTAGCGTATAGCCGCTGATAAATGTCTTTTTGGTTTTTTCGTCGTATTCATAGCGAGGACTGAGATTATATTCCGTGGTTTTAATGTCTTTTTCTTCAATCCCCTGTGATTTTGCAAAATCAATCGCCGCATTCATCTTCTTATTATTATTCTCAGCCAGAAGTTTGGAATTAGCACCCTCGGAAACAACCGAAAAAGAGAGTTTGGCGATATCAGGCGAGACCGTCACCTTGCCTTCGGCCGAAACATTGATTGTTTTTGCCGGCATCAATGAATCGCCATACTTTTTTGCCGGCCCGAAGAAAAGAGAATAAATGATAACCAACATCAGAAATCCCAGAAAAATAATAATGGCTTGATTTTTTGATTTTGAAATATCGTTCTCCATACTTTTAATTATTTTATTATTTTAATTATTTTTTTCACCTCTTTTATTTTTAAGCTCGCGCCGCCGACCAGGGCGCCGTCAATTTCGGAATATTTTACAAAATTTTTAATGTTTTTACTATCAACAGAGCCGCCATATAAAACCTTGACACTTGACACTTGACACTTGACACTTAAAAATTTTTTTATGAATTTTATCATTTTCAAAGCG
>PFKY01000040.1:0-7507 GCA_002784365.1 Candidatus Wolfebacteria bacterium CG_4_10_14_0_8_um_filter_39_64
AGGATTTGCTTTGGCACTACTTATAGGAGTTATCATTTCAATGTTTTCGGCAATTACCATAACAAGAACATTATTGAGAGTATTTATAAAATAAAACGCGATGCTAATATACTAATTCATGCTAATAATACAAATATTCGTATAATTAGTATCCATTCGCATATTGGCATCGATTTAGCGAAATATGAATATCATCGGTCATCGTAAAATATTTTTATCATTCTCGGGAATTCTGGTATCGGCCAGTATTGCGTTGATTTTAATTTTTGGTTTTCGGCCGGGCATTGATTTTGTCGGCGGCACGCTCTGGCAAATTAAAATAGCGACAAGCGACCTGCCTGACCGGCAGGCAGGCAAGGGACAAGCGACAAACGACGATTTGAAATCTTTTTTTGAAAATAATTTGGGAGTAAAAGACGCAACGATTTTTCCCGCCGAAAATCAAAGTTTTCTCGTGCGGTTCGGTCATATTTCCGAAGAACAACATCAAAATTATTTTAGCGCCTTAAGGTTGAAATTCGGCGATACCGATGAACTACGTTTTGAAAATATCGGACCGGCGGTGGGGAAAGAATTAAGGACTAAGGCGTTTTGGGCGATTGCCTTGGTGCTTTTGGGCATTTCCATATACATCGCTTTCGCTTTCAGGAAAGTTTCTTATCCGATTAAATCCTGGAAATACGGAGTGATTACCTTGATAACGCTTTTTCATGATATTGCCATACCGGCTGGCTTCTTGTCGGTTTTAGGTTGGAAATGGGGGATTGAAATTGACACTAATTTTATTGTGGCGCTTTTAGTAATTATGGGATTTTCAGTTCACGACACAATAGTGGTTTTTGACAGAATTCGGGAAAATCTTTTGCTTAACCGGACCCGCTTAGATTTGCCGGTTATTATCAATTCCAGCGTTAATCAAACCATTGCTCGTTCAATCAATACTTCTTTAACTTTGGTATTAGTGCTTTTAGCTTTATTTTTCTTAGGTCCGGTCACTTTAAAATATTTCGTTTTAACCATCTTAATAGGCACAATTGTCGGCACTTATTCCTCCATTTTCGTCGCCAGTCCTTTGCTGCTCTATTTGGGCCGTTCTAAATAAAAAGCATAGCATTGACAGCCAAAGCAAATTTTGGTATTCTATTTCTGATGATTAGTTCAACCATCAATAATTTAATTTCAGATTTGAAGCCGCGGCAGCAGGAGATTTTGAATGGCCGCTTCGGTTTGGCTAACGGAGAAAAAAAGACCTTAGCCAGTTTAGGCGAGAAATATGACATTACTCGGGAGCGGGTCAGGCAGATTGAAGAGGAGGCTTTAAGGATGGCTCGGGCCCGGATTGCCAAAGAAAAGGCAATAGGAGAAATTTCAGAGTCCATCGTCAGTCATTTAAACAATCTTGGCGGATTACGCTTAGATGACCTGTTTCTTTCAGAATTAAAAGTATTGCTTGAAGACAACAATCTTCATCATTGGCATTTAAGATTCTTTTCCGAAATTTTAGGCCAGCCTTTTTATCATCCGGCTGACTCTGACTTTCATAATTTTTGGTATTTGAGCGAAAAAACCATCGGAATTGTCAGCCGGTTCGTTTCTAAATTGGAAAGATTAGTTGCCAATAAAAAAGAAGACTTAATCATTCATCGGCAATTTGACACTTATTTTATCAAAACAACAAAGACCTATAACATCCCTGACTTCATCGGCGTGAATTATCTTTCCATTTCCCGGAAATTCAGCATCAATCCCTTTGGCGATTGGGGATTAAATCAATGGGAAGAAATTAATCCCAAAACAGTCAGAGAAAAAGCCTACCTAATACTTAAAAAACAGGATAAACCCCTCCATTTTCGGGAGATTAGCGAGGCGATTAACAGGACCAATTTTGTTGGTCGGGCCGCCCATCCTCAAACCGTGCATAACGAATTAATTAAAGACCCGCGATTTGTTTTGGTCGGTCGGGGAATTTACGGACTTACCGAACACGGTTTTACGCCGGGAATCGCCCGTGAAGTAATTTATCAGATTTTAAAAGAAGAAGGGCCGCTCCCGGTGGAAGAAGTGGTTAATTCGGTTTTAAAACAGCGATTTTTAAAAGAAAATACGATTTTTCTTAATCTTCAGAATAAAAAGTATTTTAAAAAGTTAGAGGATGGAAGATACAATATACGATAATTTTCAATTATCAATTTTCAATTTTCAATTATCAAACCCATTTACGCCGTGTTTAAAAATTTATCAATTGAAAATTCATTGAAAATTGTAAATTGAAAATTGGAAATTTAATGGATATTCTAATTGGCATCATTGACAGCATTGTTCGAATATTGGGTCTTATTTGGTGGCTGATTTTGCCTTTTTTTGTTTTTTTTCTTTACTGGAATCTTCGAATGATTTATATCCGAACCCGTCATATTAAAACCATCCAGTGGTCAATGTTTGAAATCAAAATTCCCAAAGACATTCTTAAGACCCCGAAAGCAATGGAACAAATCTTTTCGGGTTTAATCGCCACCTATTCATTTGGATTGTCTTCGGTGGATAAATACATAGACGGCAAAGTGGAACCCTGGATTTCCTTTGAAATGATGGGGCATGCCGGCGGAGTCCACTTTTTCGTCCGAATTCCCTCAAAATTCCGTAATTTACTGGAATCAGCCATTTATGCCCAGTATCCGGCCGCCGAACTTCACGAAGCCGAGGATTACACTGAACATTTATCCCCCAATTTGCCCAACGAAGCCTATGATATTTGGGGCACTGACTTGATTTTATCTAGAGAAAATTATTACCCCATCAGAACCTACCCCTTTTTTGAAGAAACCCAGGAAGAGAAGCGACTTGACCCGATAGCCGCCATTAGTGAAGTAATGTCTAATTTAAACGAGGATGAAACGATTTGGCTCCAGATTTTAATCAGCCCCACTGGAGAACCATCGGGTAATTATTGGCAAAAAGAAGGTTTAGAAAAAATAGACGAGATAGCCGGTCGGAAGACCAAAAAATCAGGAGCAGGATGGGGTTCATCTTTATGGGATTGGGCAAGAAACATATTTTGGGCGCCGATGGAGCAACCGACTTGGCCCGAGGGCAAAACAGAAGAAATAGTGCTTTTAAGATTTTTACATCCGGGCGAGCAGGAAATAGTTAAAGCAATCAGTAATAAGATTTCAAAATTCGGATTTGAAACCAACATTCGCTTCGTTTATATTGATAAGAGAGATAATTTTACCCCGGTCAATGTCTCGGCTGTAATAGGCGCTTTCCAACAATTTAGCACCAGTGACCTCAATTCTTTTAAGCCCGACAGACGAACAATAACTTTGAAAAACGGTTGGTTGCCTAAATTTTTTCCAAAATATAAACGATTGGTGGAATTTTCGCGAAAAAGAAGAATTTTTGATGGTTATGTTTCCAGAAGATTCGGTAAATACAACAAGAGAAGACCGGAAAAATTTCCGATATTAAACATCGAGGAACTGGCGACCATTTATCATTTCCCGACCATGATGGTGGAAGCGCCCCGACTGCGAAAATTGGAAGCCAAGAAAGCTGGCCCGCCAGCCGAATTACCGATTGAATAATAAATTATGAACCATGAATAATATCACGAACGATGAAATAACGCTTTTCGCAAAAACAACCTTTAGAAATCAACATGTGAAATTCGGAATTAAAACCGACGACCGTAGACGGCATATGTACCTTATCGGAAAAACCGGTATGGGTAAAACCAATATGATGGAAAATATGGTGATTGCCGATATTAAAGCCGGTCGCGGCGTTGGCGTGGTTGACCCCCACGGCGAATTCGCCGAAAGAATATTGGACTTCATTCCGGAAAATCGCATTGACGACGTAATCTATTTTAATCCGGCTGACATTGACTGGCCGATTGCCTTTAATCCTTTGGAACGGATTGACGTTGAACACCGACATTTAATTGCCTCGGGCATGATGGGGGTTTTCAAAAAAATCTGGCCCGACGTCTGGTCAGCCCGAATGGAATACATTTTGAATAATTCGCTTTTGGCTCTGCTTGAATATCCTTCTTCAACTCTTTTGGGAATAATGAGAATGCTGGCTGAAAAAAATTATCGGCAGAAAATTACGGAAAATCTGCAGGACCCGGTAATTAAGGCTTTCTGGCTCAATGAATTTGCCCGCTATACCCAACGTTTGGAAACCGAGGCAGTGGCAGCTATTCAGAATAAAGTGGGGCAGTTCGTTTCCAATCCCCTAATTCGCAATATTATCGGTCAGACCCACTCAACCATTGATATGAGGAAAATAATGGATGAAGGGAAGATTTTGATTATTAACATTGCCAAAGGAAGAATCGGCGAAGACAATTCCGCTCTTTTAGGAGCGATGATGATTACCAAGCTGCAGTTGGCGGCTATGAGCCGAGTTGATCTCCCAATGGAAAAGCGCCGTGATTTTTATCTCTACGTTGATGAATTTCAGAATTTTTCCACAGAATCTTTTGCCAATATTTTGTCCGAAGCGAGAAAATACCGATTAAACCTGATTTTGGCTCATCAGTATATTGAACAGCTTGATGAAAAGGTTCAGGCCGCCATTTTCGGCAACGTGGGAACGATTGTTTGCTTCCGGATTGGCGCCGAAGACGCGGAATTCATAGAAAAAGAATTTATGCCTCAATTCACTGCCCAGGATTTGGTTAATTTAACCAAATATAATATTTATATGAAACTGATGATTGACGGCGTGGCTACCAAGCCTTTTTCCGCCGAGACCGTAGAGCCTCCCAAACTGTCAACAGAATCATTCAGAGATGTGATTATTGAAAATTGCCGGAATAAATATGCTGCCAACCGCTCTTCAGTTGAAGAAAAAATTTCCAGTGAGTGGGTGGCGGATTCAAAAATGATTGAGGAAAGAATTCAGCGCCGGGAAGAGCAGCCATTGGAAAAAGTTTTGAGACCGCAGCCGGAGCCGCAGCCAAGCGAGAGACCGGAAATTAAAAGAGAACGCAAACCCGTTGATATTGGCGATTTAAGAAAAGCGATTGAAGAATCTTTAAAGAATACAGGGGATAAAGATGAGAATATTTAATAAAGAAATTATTAATAAAGAGGGTCAAGAAGTGGAATTGATGGGCTGGGTCGCCACTCGCCGGGACCACGGCAAAATTATTTTTATTGACTTGCGGGACAAAAGCGGCATTAGCCAGTTGGTTTTTACGCTGGAAAATAAAGAAATTTATAAAACAGCCGATAAATTACGGTCAGAATGGGTAATTAGAGTTAAAGGCGAGGTGAAAAAACGACCTAAGGGAATGGAGAATCCGGAGTTGGAAACCGGTCAATACGAAATCGCGGTTAATTTTTTGGAAATTCTGGCTGAATCAAAAACCCCGCCTTTTGATGTCAGCACTGATGGCTACAAAGTCAATGAAGAAATCAGAATGAAATACCGGTATTTGGATTTACGTCGGCCGCGGCTTCAGAAAAATTTAAAGTTAAGAGCTAAATTTATTAAATTCATCCGCGATTTTTTGACAGAAAAAGGATTTGTGGAAATTGAAACTCCCATAATAACCAAATCAACACCAGAAGGAGCAAGAGATTTTATCGTCCCTTCGCGTCTTCAGCCGGGTAAGTTTTATGCTTTACCGCAATCACCACAACAATACAAACAATTATTAATGGTTTCCGGTTTTGAAAAATATTTTCAAATTGCGAAATGTTTTAGAGATGAAGATTCTCGGGCCAATCGCGCCTACGGTGAATTTACTCAATTGGATTTAGAAATGAGTTTTGTTGAACAAAATGATATTTTGGAATTAACAGAGCGATTATTCACTGAATTGATAATGCAAATCTTCCCCGAAAAGAAAATAACCCAGATACCTTGGCCAAAAATTAATTATCATGAAACAATTGAAAAATATGGCAACGACACCCCAGATATTAGAAAAAATAAAGACGATAAAAATGAACTGGGTTTTGCGTGGGTTATCAATTTTCCTTTATTTACTAAACAAACAGAAAAAGATTTTTTTTACGGAAGCGGAAAATCAAAATGGGCGCCATCGCACCATATGTTTACTGCGCCGTATCCTGATGATATTAAACTTTTAGATACAGACCCGGGCAAAGTGCGTGGATTACAACATGATATGGTTTTAAACGGCGTAGAAGTAGGAGGTGGGAGCATTAGAATCCATGACCCAAAAATTCAGGAAAAAGTTTTTGAACTGATTGGTTTTACAAAAGAGCAAAAAGGACGGTTTGAGCACATGCTGGAAGCTTTTAATTACGGCGTGCCGCCGCACGCTGGAATCGCCTTGGGTCTTGATCGTCTAATAGCAATTTTGCAAAACGAGCCCAATATCCGCGAAATAATCGCCTTTCCCAAAACCGGCGACGGCCGCGATTTAATGATGCAAGCGCCATCTGAGGTAGATAAACAACAATTAGATGAATTAGGTATAAAAATAAAAGCAAAGAATAGCCATATCAATAAAGCGCAGCCCCGTAGTTAAGCGGTAGCTTATACTGACGGGGAATGCGCCTTCTGAGGTTGATAAAAAACAGTTAGAAGAATTACACCTAATAATAAAGAAAATAGAAAATAGAAAATAGAAGAAAATGTAAGAATTCCGAACATTGTTTACAAACCCCCAATGTCATTGCGAGCGACCAACAGGAGCGAAGCAATCTCTATTCCAGTTCTTGTCGTCATTGCAAGCCCCTCTCTCGGCTTTCAGACCGAGAGAAGTTTTCTTGTCGTCATTGCGAGCCCTCTCTTGTCGTCATTGCGAGCCCCAGGGGGGGCGAAGCAATCTAAACTGGATTGCTTCGGTCGCCCCGCCAAAAGATGGCTCCCTCGCAATGACAAAGTGTAAACAACGTTATGAAATCTTATATAATAACTAATAGATCGTCCGAAAACTGTCATTCCGAGCTTTGCCGAGGAATCTCAATGTATCGAAAAACCGTTCAAATATGAGATCCTTCATTTCGTTCAGGATGACGCTTCGCGTCAGATTCTTCGGGTTAAAACCCTCAGAATGACCATTGCGCATTATCTTTAAGAATTAATATGTTCTAATAATTAATATGGAAAAATCATCTTATCAAATCAACTGGAAATGGATTGGCATACGGGTATTGATTGCTATGACTATTTTCTTTTTTATTCTTTTTCTTGGTTGGTATTTTCTTGGCTATCGACCTGAGCAACAATTACTTGAGGACTCAAGAAAGCTTGATGAATCCCTTAGAGAATTTTACATCCACAAGGGTTTGCCCTTACCTGAGTATCTTCAGTATCTTCAATAACCTATGTTTAAACTTAAAAATGAACAATCTTTCACTTTAGTAGAGCTTCTTATTGTCATCGGCATCTTGACCATTTTAGCCGTAGTTGTTATTTTGACTCTCAATCCAGCTCAATTTTTTAAAGAAGTCCGAGACAGCAAGAGAATGTCAGAATTTCAAGAACTCAACAAAGCCCTTGGTAATTATTTAGCAGATGG
>PFKY01000040.1:7767-8358 GCA_002784365.1 Candidatus Wolfebacteria bacterium CG_4_10_14_0_8_um_filter_39_64
AAGTCGCCCCTGTCAACAACAGTGTCCACTACTGTACGATGCCTGCTCAACTCTCCGCCCCAATCGAAAAGAAAACCCCACCCGACACAAAACAAGCAAAACTCCGCCGTCGCCAAGAGCTCGAAGAGCACGAGGCCTTCAGCGCATGTTTGCAACAGCAGCTCCCTCTGCCTCCGTTGCATGACGCTGTTCAGTTGTTCTTGGGTGGACTGTGTTACGAGTACAAACCCGAACACGTCGCCTGGGTTCTCTCTGCCGCTCTCTACTGTGATCGCTGTCCTATTCCAATGATCACCCCTGGTCAAGTTACAATGTTTGTCCCTCCTGGTGCTGTTGGAAATAATAATAATAACTACAATAATCAACGTCAACAACTACAAGATGATCACCAACATCAATACAACTCTGATGGAAGTATCAACCCCAACTACAACAAACAGCGCAAAGTCGGTAATGCTGGTTGCGCCATCATCACTGTTGAAAGAGATTTACATCTTGCTCATATCCAAAACCTCAACAAGCGCATTCTTTGCACTCGTTACGGTTGTTTTATTGGCAACTCTCCTCAGGCGGTTGATCAGTTCAAGCACA
>PFKY01000034.1 GCA_002784365.1 Candidatus Wolfebacteria bacterium CG_4_10_14_0_8_um_filter_39_64
GAGCCCCGTTTATGTATTGTCATAGTGTTTACACCTTACCCTAAAAATGGTTAAAAGTGTAAACAACGCTCGGAATTCTTACAAATAATACTAACTCATTTTTATCAATTTTTAAAGCACAGCCCCACGCCAATTAAAGATACATAATTTTTCTAGTGCATTAGTTTATTTCTATAAAGTCCTTAATTGGTGTGGGGGCACAGCGCCGGCACAAAAATACCTGCTCGGTTTTGGAAAAATAAACCACGAATTTGCTATCGCAAACACTACAGCGGGCGAAATCCAGGGCAAATCCCAGGGCCTTAAGTAGTGGTTTATAAGAAAATTTTTTGTTGTTTTTAAGATTTTGGAAGGTCTTTCTGATAAGAAGCCAAAACTTTCTGTCGGGCTGAAGTTCAAAGGTCATTTCTTTTATAAATCGGACTAATTCCAAGGCCGGCTGGGAAGCTTTAATTTTATCAAAAGCCAGGGCGTCAACAACCTGAAAGCCGTTTTTTTTCACCAATCGGACGCGGACAAAATTAAGCGGCTCAAGCTGGCTGGCTAATTTGGAGGTAATTTTTCTGATGCTTTTGGCTTTGGCGACCACCTTGCCTAAGTCCTCGGTATAGAAGAAAATCAATTTATCGAATTCACCGGAGTTTTCCTGGTCAAGCACCAAAGCCTTAGTGAAATATTCAATCATTGTTTAAATTTTTTGATTGTTGACTTTTGACTAACAACTATTGTAGCATAATATTCACTATGGAGAAAAAACAAAATTATCTTTTATCGGCCAGCATTTTGATAGCGGCCATTTTAGTCGCCGGCACTTTAATTTATTCAACGGGCGTTAAAAATACCGAGCCCGAAAAACAGAAAGCCAGCCTTGAACAGGCGATTCAAGGACTATCCAAACCCGAAATTGACGATGATGTGATATTGGGCGACCCGCAGGCGCCGGTTACAATTTTTATTTTCAGCGATTATCAGTGTCCTTTTTGCGGAAAATTTTTTAAAGAAACCGAACTGTTGATTCGTCAAAATTATGTGGATACGGGTAAGGTAAAAATGGTTTACAAAGATTTGGCTTTTTTGGGACCGGAATCGGTGGCCGCGGCTCAGGCGGCGGAATGCGCCAGAGACCAAAAAAAGTACTGGCAGTATCACGATGCCTTATTTGAGGCGGAAATACAGGACGGCCAAGAACAAAACGGCAATCTTAACAAGGAACTTTTTGAAAAAATCGCTTCGGATTTGAAAATGAACCTTGACGAATTTTTATCCTGTCTTAATTCTTCCAAATATGCGGCTGAAGTTGACAAAGATATTAAAGAAGGTAAATCAGTTATGGAACGAATGTCCACTCCCACTATTTTCATTAATGAAAAAATGATTCAGGGCGCTTACCCTTATAATGTTTTTTCTCAGGCTATTGACGAGGCCCTAAATAAAAGGTAATCTGATTTCTTAGTTTCAAGACAAAGACGCTGGAAGTCATTTTGCCTTAAACTAATTTAAAAAGGGACGAAAATATTAAAGAGTAAAGCAAAATGGCTTACGATGAAAATCAGGGCGGTTTTCAGCGCCAGATGTACTCTGGTAATTGGAAATGCTCAAAGTGTAATGCTGATATAACCCAGCTCCCCTTTGAACCAGACAAAGACAAATTAGATCAGCTTCTATGCCGCGATTGTTACCGCGAAAAACGCCAATCTTTTGGAGGACGAAGACCCTTTAGGAGATAAATCAATAAAAATAGAGCCCCAGCTACAGCTGGGGCTCTATTTTTATCTTGGAAAATCGTCTTTTTGTGGATAACTCTATTTTTGCTCATTTAGATAATCTGATATAATTGAACTATAGGTAAAGGTCGTAAAAAATAATCGCTTGAGATTAAAAGAAATTAAAATATGAAATACCTAAATTGGATTCAATTGGTGTTGGGTCTTTGGATTTTTGTTTCTCCTTGGATTCTCGGCTTTTCCGATATCTCCACTGCTTTGTGGAGCAACGTCATTGTCGGAGCTTTAGTGGTGATATTTGCCTTGTGGGAATTATTCGGTTCTAAGTCGCCGGCTCCCTTAGGCCCCCAGCAATAAACCAAATTCCGCTATGATTAAAATTTATACAACTTCAACCTGTCCTTATTGCGAAATGGTTAAGGAATATTTAAAAGAACGCAATGCTGAATATGAAGAGCATGATGTGTCCAATGACGAAGCCAGCCAGAAAGAAATGCTTGCCAAATCACATCAGATGGGTGTGCCGGTAATTGACATTGACGGAACGATAATTATTGGTTTCAATCGAGGAGAAATAGATAAGGCCCTTAACAAATAGTTGTAATAAATTTAGGAAACCTGCCGCATGATTTTTGCGGCGGGTTTTCTGTTTAATTAAAATTCTGTATAATTAAAATTATGAATGATTTAATAATTATCGGCGGCGGGCCGGCTGGAATTGCGGCTGGTATTTACGCCAGCCGAAAAAAAATAAAAACTCTTTTAATCACCGATTACTTTGGCGGCCAGTGGATAGTCGCTTCCGATATCCAAAATTTCATCGGCTTTAAATCTATCTCCGGTTTTAATTTAAGCAAAGCATTGGAAGAACATCTTCGGCTGCAATCCGACATTGAAATTAAGGATCAAACCCTGGCCCTAAAAATAGAAAAGAAAGATAATGGTTTTGCCGTTAAAACCAATAAGGAAGAAGTTTTTGAAACTAAAACGGTTTTGATGGCTCTGGGCACTCATTACCGCAAATTAAATGTCCCGGGCGAGGATAAATTTATGGGTCGGGGCGTTTTTTATTGCGCCACCTGCGACGCCCCGCTGATGAAAGGCAAAGCAGTGGCAATTGTCGGCGGCGGAAATTCGGGATTTGAATCGGCCATTGACCTTTTGCCTTACGCCTCCAAAATTTATCTTTTAGAATACGCAAACACTTTCAGCGCCGATCTGACTACCCAAGAAAAAGCTAAAAACTCCGGGAAAATTGAAGCCATAACGATGGCCGCGGTTCAGGAAGTTTTCGGCGACGAATTTGTAAAAGGCATTAAATATCAAAACCGCCAAAGCGGAGAAATAAAAGAACTGGCTGTCGAAGGAATTTTTATCTCAATCGGCTATCAGCCAAGCAGTGAAATCGTCAAGGGCCTGGTTGAATTGAACAAAGCCGGTGAAATTGTCGTTGACTGTAAAACCCAAAGAAGTTCTCTTGAAGGTATTTGGGCGGCCGGCGACATCAGCGACGCTCTTTACCGCCAAGGCAACATCGCCATCGGCGACGCGATTAAAGCTGTTTTGAATATCCACGATTATCTTAAGGGTAAATAAAAATTTACCCTCTATTCCGCTCATTTACCCGATTCTCCTTTAATTTAGTCAAGTCTTTCACGATCGTGAAAGACTTGACTAAATTAAAATAATAAGATTAAAATAAATATAAATTATGAAAACTCGGTTAATTTTAGAAAATTTAAAAGGAGTCGGGCGGACGACTGAATTTCTCCTTAATGTATTTCTCGACGGTTATAATTACAGAAAAATGAAAAGGAAGGCATTCTATCCGACGTTGCCCGACTTCTCTGAAACGAACATAGTAAAAATCGATCCCCAATTATTACAAAAAGAAAAGCATAAATTTTATAGCTTGCTTTCTAATTTAAAAAAGCAGGGATTTATAAAGAAGGACAAAAAAGGAAAGAGGGTCTTTTGGAAAATTAGTCCTTTGGGTGAAAAAAGATGCGAGAGATTAAAAGCTTTTTTTCATTTTCCAAAATTTGATTATAAACAAGAAAAAGATAGCGGGATAAATATAGTCGTTTTTGATATCCCTGAAAAACACAGGTCAAAACGAGATTGGCTGCGATATACTTTGGCGGCTTTGGGTTTTATAATGCTTCAGAAAAGCGTTTGGCTCGGCAAAAATAAACTGCCGGAGGAATTTTTAAAAGCTCTAGCCGAATTAGATTTAATTGATTTTGTTCATATTTTTAAAATCGGCAGGGCCGGAACAATCAAAAAATTAGACTCTTTATCATGATTCGTGTTTTAGTCGACTATTCCATATCAGTCATTAGTCAAGTATCTCACGATCGTGAGATACTT
>PFKY01000060.1 GCA_002784365.1 Candidatus Wolfebacteria bacterium CG_4_10_14_0_8_um_filter_39_64
ATTTTATAAATACTCTCAATAATGTTCTTGTTATGGTAATTGCCGAAAACATTGAAATGATAACTCCTATAAGTAGTGCCAAAGCAAATCCTTTAATAAAACTGCTGGTAAAATAATAAAGAATAATTGAGGTGATTATGGTTGAAATATTGGAATCGCGAATTGACGGCCAGGCCCGGCGAAAACCTTCCTCAATGGCCGATATTTTTGATAGTCCATTTTTAATTTCTTCTTTGGTTCTTTCAAAAATTAAAATATTGGCGTCTACCGCCATGCCAATGGAAAGAATAAATCCGGCAATACCGGCCAAGCTCATAGTAATGCCAAGTTTGAAAACTGCGGCAGTAAAAATTATGTAAATTACCAAAGCCAAAGAAGCGAAGATACCAAACTTCCGATAATAACCAAGCATAAAGAGAATGATAACCAAGGTCCCCAAAGCACCGGCGTAAATCGCCTTTTTTAACGATTCCTGACCCAAACTGGCGCCGATTGTCTGTTGACTGATTAAGATGATTGGCGCCGGCAGAGCTCCGGCATTGAATCTTTCCACCATTTTTCTGGCTTCGTCAACCGTAAATTTTCCCGTAATCTGGGCCCGACCGCCGGAAATTCTTTCTTGAACAACAGGCATTTCAATCAAATTATTGTCCAAAAAAATTGCCAAGGGCTTGCCGACGTTTCGAGATGTCAGCTTCTCAAAAATTTTTGCTCCGTCATCATTGAACTGGATATTAACCTGAGGAGCGCCGGTCGTGGAATTAAAATCAATCTGGGCTCCTTTAACATAACGGCCGGTCAAATCAGTCGGAATAAATTCCAGCTGCGTATCGTCTGCGTAGTTCTGCGTTTCTTTTACTTCGCGGAAATCCAAAAACGGCGTTAATCCGATTTCGTTAATTGCCGCTTTTATATCTTTGATTCCAGCCAAATCCACAATCAAGCGGTATGAGTCGCCTTCTTTGGCTGAAACCACCTGGGGTTCGCTGACTCCGAATAGATTCACCCGTTTTTCAATCACGTCCCGCAAACCGGCCATCACCGAATCTCTATCTGAAGAATCAACCTGCGACATATCAACCTCATAGACGAGGTGAGTGCCGCCAACCAAATCCAATCCCAAACGCCAGGGCCTAAATTTGCTTCCCAGCCCTTGGGGATAAATAAAAAAACCGGCGGCTATTGCTAAAACAATTATTAAAATTAATAAAATTTTTGAATGCTTCATTTCTTAGCGAATAATACAATTTAAATGGTATATTTCTCTTAATTCCTTTACAATTTCTCCGAGTTCCTCATCCGAATAACCCGTTTCTTTTAAAAATTGAGGGTCCAGGGTTTTTGAGGGAACGAATTTTTGCAAAATATAAGACGAGCCAGGCTTCAGCAACTCTCCGATTTTAAGGATGTCTTCTTTTTTTAACTGAGATTTTACGACGGTGGTTCGAAACTCATAATCCAAGCCGGAATTCATTATTAAATCGATGCTTTCCTTGATTTTTTTTATTTCAACGGCTGATTTAACGACGGCCGCATATTTCTCAAGCGGAGCTTTTATGTCCATCGCCAAATAATCAACCAGTTTTTTTTCAATAATATCCCTTAATCTTTCCTGAAAACTGCCGTTGGTGTCAAGTTTTATCGAATAACCGAGCCCTTTAATTTTTTTTAAAAAATCATTCAACCCCTCTTGAAGAAGCGGTTCGCCGCCGGTAACTACCACGCCTTCCAATTCTCCCTGACGGCTCTCTAAGAAAGTAAAAATCTCTTCTAATGAAATCGGCTTGATAAAGAAATCCGGATTAACCAATTCTGGATTATGACAATAGCCGCATCGGAAATTGCAACCCTGGGTAAAAACAATGGCCGCAATCTTCCCTGGATAATCAATTAAACTGACTTTTTGAAGACCACCTATTCTCATAACGGGGTTTAACGAGCCAACGTAAATTCTTTTCTCTCTTTGAATTCCTGCTGTTTTCCTTGATTCCATTGCGACACGGGCCTAAGATAGCCCACAATTCTGGTATAGACTTCACAGGGCTGTTTTATCGTGCATTTTGGACACTCAAAATGTTCTCCATCCAAATAGCCGTGGGAGGGGCAAATGGAAAAAGTGGGGGTCAGAGTAATATAGGGCAGCTTGAAACTTCCGAAAATTTTCCTGATGAGATTTTTAACGACTTCAATGTCAGAAATTCGTTCTCCCAGAAAAAGGTGCATCACCACGCCGCCCGTATATTTGCATTGAATTTCATCCTGAAGTTTTAGGACCTCAAAAATATCGTCGGTGTAATTGACGGGCAGCATCGTTGAATTTGTGTAATATGGATTTTCTTTGGTTCCGGCCGTAATAATTTCCGGGTACTTTTTCTTGTCTTTTAAAGCAAGGCGGTAAGCAGTAGATTCGGCCGGCGTTGCTTCCAAATTATATAAATTTCCCGTCTCTTGCTGATATTCAACCAATTTTTCCCGCATAAAATCCAAAATCTCAAGAGTGAATTTTCTGGCGGTTTTCGAGGCAATGTTTTCGCCAATGAAATTAAGTAAGGCCTCATTCATCCCCACCAGACCGATGGTAGAAAAATGATTTCCAAAATAAGTGCCTCTCATTTTTTTTACGCCGTCCAGGTAAAACTTTGAATAGGGGTAAAGCCCTTTTTCAATAAAATTTTCCAAGGCCTTCCTTTTAATTTCCAAACTTTCCTTGATTAAATCCATCGTTGTTCCCAATCTCTCAAAGAATTCTTTTTTGGTTTTGGATAAATAGCCGAGCCGGGGCATATTGATGGTAACCACGCCGATGGAATTTCCGCACCAAGTCACCTTGCCGTTTCTTCTAACGAATACCGTATGATTTTTTACCTCGCAACAATAAACCTTTCCTTTGTAATTTACTCTTTTAATATTGTTTTTTCTTAATCTATAATGTTGAGCTTTTTGAACCCCAAGACTATAGCAAATACCGGCTTTAATTTTCCTTCCCTTTATGAGGGTAGTCTTTTTATTTTGGGTAGTCAAAGTTGCTAACCAGCCAAGTTTCAAAATTATTTCTTGTAAATCATCTGCTAACTTTTTAGAAGAAGTCCAATAATTTATTTGCCCCGTAGTTTTTCTGATATGCCCATCGCCTTTAACCATCCAATCAAATAAAATTTTTAATCGCCTTTTACTTAAATTTTTTATCTCTTGGGGAATAAACTTATCGTATTTTTTTCCGAATTGACGCAAATAACTCCAGAGTTGTTTATTGCAAATAACAAAGTTGTTTTTTTCTTCAGCATAATTAAAAGGCAGGGAATCTAAAATTTCTTTAATCTCTTTTCTTTTTTTCTTTTCTATCTGAGTAATGACTACTCTGTAACCATGCCTCGGAGCAATTTTCTTATTATCGGTACATCCTTCAGCCAACCAAAAGCCAAAAAACTTCAACCAATTATCCATCTTAATTCTTAATGCATTTCTAATTACCTGATAAGGCGTTCTACCCTGTCTGCCATATTTTGTAATTTCAATTGCTGGTAAAATAAACCATTCTTTTTCCTCTCCTTGCCAAATACTTTGTTTGGGAATTCGCTGATTATTGAAATCAAAATTTTCTGCTTCTACAAATTTCCTTTTGCCGCTTCCCACCTGATCTACTACCATTCGATGATTGGGGGTAACTAATAAATTAAGGGATCGGGTTTTAAATTGATACATTTCTCCTTCATAATTATATTCAAAAAGTCTTTTAGGTTTATGTATCTCAATTTCATTGTTTTCAGTTAAAGTAAATACTTCATCATTTTTACTTAAATCTTTAAAAAACTTCCAACCATTTTCTGTTAAAATTTCTGTTTGTTTGTCATAGCAACCGGTAAGCGGATTTGACCCGAACAGTCCTCCGCCTCTTTTGAGAAGTTCAGAATTGTCCAATCTGAGCCGACAGCAATTGAACGTAATTTGGCCCAAAGAATGAACAAAGAGATGATTTTTTTCAAGCTCTAAATCGTAAAACTCTTTAAGGACTTTAAATTTCTTTTTTTTCACTGTCTTAATGCGAGTTATATAAATATCACTGTTTCTTATCTTGTTTATCTCTTTGGTCTGGGCATCATATTTATCCAAAGTATCAAAACCAACCATTCTTGATTTTGTTAAACCAGGTACCTGATAAGTAGAAGTCATCCAGCCAGGCACTCTTTCAGCTATAATAGGATTATTAACCCAGCCATTTCTTTTCTTTGTTTTGGACCTCTTGTGTTGGAGGTATATCCGTTGGCTATTTTTTCTTAATTTATAAGTGGTGGGCTGACCAATTAAAGAGTATAGAAGAACTAAGTCTCTAGAAAGTGCCAAGTCATTAAGATGAATTTCTAATCTTTTTTGGTAACCATCCCCTTTAAAATAAAACTCTAAAAATGCTTTGATTACTTCTTTGGGTGAATTAAATAATATTTGCGGCAATTTGTCATACTTTCGAAAACCGGTATCAAATAATCTTCTAGCTAAATCTGAATTATAAATATAAAGATAATAAGTATTGTACCTCGGATCTTTTTTCTCGAAAGTTTCACAACCAAAAACTTTTTTAACTAAATCTTTAATCAAATAAAGGTTTTCTAATTGTCTAGAATTAAAGGTAAACTGAATACCCCTCGGTCTCCCGTACGAAGAACAATTTCTTCTTGTTTCAAAAAGATAATTGCCGTCCGCTGTAAAATAACCCAAAATTTTAGCCACATCTTCATCAAAAGTAAAATCTTCAATTTTTTGATATTCTTGCGATAAAGAGTTTTCTGTTTTCTTTAAACAAAGAAGGTATTCTTCGGGTTTTAAATCTTTGGCAAATTTCATTTGAATACCCTTTTCCGTCCAAATAGCCATCGGGTGCTTGGTTGAATAAATAGCTTCTTTGCCATCTTCTAAAGTTATCCGGATTCCTTCTTTATCAAAAACCCTTAAAAATCTTTTCACTCCAGACCACTCGGTTTGAAAAGTCTTGGGGTTTAATGATAATACTTCTAAATCGCCCTCTTTTTTACAATCTGCC
Organism: Candidatus Wolfebacteria bacterium CG_4_10_14_0_8_um_filter_39_64; assembly: GCA_002784365.1. Lineage (GTDB taxonomy): Bacteria > Patescibacteriota > Minisyncoccia > UBA6257 > UBA9933 > UM-FILTER-39-64. The sequence continues at coordinate 5,036 of PFKY01000060.1, forward strand.
CAGCCTTCTTTATCGAAATCATTAATCTTATAGTTTTCAGCTATCTCTTTAATGGTCAATCTTTTTATTTTTTTAGAATTTCTAATTAAAATTTCTTCATTAGCTGCTAGACACATGCTCCTGACGTCTTCCGGCTTCATGTCGGACTGGATGAAATTGGAAAAATAGTTTACGCCGTATTTCGCGGTTGCCTCCCACATCGGCGCCAGAGCCGGCTCGTCCCAGGGAAAATCATTAGTGATGTTAATGGTGGGAATGGGGAAGGTAAAAACGCGCTGTTTAGCATCGCCTTCCATCATCACTTCAAAAAGAGCCCGATTTATCATATTCATTTCTTCCTGAAATTCGCTGTAATTTTCTTTCTGGGGTTCACCGCCGATGATAACCGGCTGATTGGCCAAGTTCGGCGAAGGAGTAATGTCTAAAGTGATATTGGTGAAAGGAGTATTCCCGGTAACAAAAATTTGACCATTCCTCTGGGCAATAACTGTTTCATTCTCTGTATGAACGCTCCAAATAATGCCCTGATAATCAACTTCTCGGATTTTTTGTATATAATCATGTTTGGTTTCAGTCAAAGTTAAAATATGGGGTTTTCTTTCGTTTACCGCAAAATTATAACCCGCCAAAACCGCTATTGCTTCTAAACCTTCTAAAATTTCTTTGTTGGTAGTTACAATTCTTTTTCTGTATTTTTCTTCCCAGCCATCGCCTTTTATATAAGTTTCCAAGAAAAGTCGGGCTTGTCTTTTGCTTAAGCTAAAAAGGAATGAGGGGAACTTTTTTGACGTTGCTCCCAGCCATTGATGAATAATCTTGCTTGGAGCCGGCAAAAGTCTAATATGAGTGCAGGTGCCAAGACCGATTTGGGGCCTTTCTGTATAATTTTCTGGCTGAGCTGCTGGCGATTGATAAATACTTACCCGATGGCTTCCGTCTTTTTCTATTGTTCCTTCAGACAATGTCCAGGCAAGAAATTTTAATTGCTCGTCATCTATGTTTAAATCGGGATTTATATTTTCTCCACTAACGGGAATGGAAACCGGCGATTTAAGCTTTAATACCTCTTCAATTGGTTCCAATTTGTATTTATCGGCGTTAAATACTTGTCTCACCACCCGATGTCGGGGAGAAATTAACTGGTCCTGACTTCTGTTGCGAAGATTATACATTGTGCCTTGATATTCTCTTATAAAAATATTATTCGTTGGTTTTTTCTCTAATTGACCGTTTTTGGCGTTAAACGTGTATATGACATCTCCTTCTTTAAGCTCATAGTAAGATTTCCATCCTTCAGAGCTTAAGATTTTTGTGTCTTCGGAAAGGCATTGAAAACCGACCCGGGTGGGAATGGCCAAATTAAACAAAAACATTTGGATTCCTTGTTTAACCTGGTGATAGCTCAAATTGTCATAGCGAATGAAGGGAG
>PFKY01000029.1 GCA_002784365.1 Candidatus Wolfebacteria bacterium CG_4_10_14_0_8_um_filter_39_64
TAAGGATAATATTAAACTTTAAAAATTTCAATTTATGACACGACCATTAAAACCAAGAAGAATATTTTTTGACCCGAACGTCACTTATTTTAAACCAAGAGCCGTCCCTCTTTCTTTATTAGAAGAAGTTGATTTAGATATAGACGAGTTAGAAGCTCTGCGTCTTTGTGATTTTAAAAATCTGGAACAAATTGAAGCGGCAAAAAAGATGAAAGTTTCACAGAGCACCCTCCAGCGTATTCTAACCTCGGCTCACAAAAAAGTGGCCGAAGCTTTAATTGAAGGAAAAGCAATAAAGATTAGAAAGGGCTAATAAAATATTTAAGTCTTATTTTTACATCTTCTCCGGCGCTTCTACACCTAAAAGTTTTAAGCCGTTTTTAATAATCAAAGAAATTGCCTCAATAAGAGCCAGCCGGCTATTTCTTAATTTTAGCTCGGCTCTTAATACCGGCGTTGTCTCATAGAATAAATTCGCTTTCTCAGCCAAGCGGAGCAGATAGCCAGCCAAGCGGTTCGGTTCATAATAAATAGCTGAATCTTCAATAATTTCCGGAAAATAAAGGAGATAATTAAGAATTGCTAATTCATGTTCGTTTTTTAATAACGATAGATTGAATGTTTTTTGAGGGCCACCAGATTTTCGTAAAATGCTTTTCAGTCGGGCATAAGTGTATTGAATATAAGGAGCAGAACTGCCTTTTAAATTAAGCATTTTGTTCCAGTCAAAGACAATATCAGAGAGCCGATTTTGCGACAAATCAAAAAATTTAACTGCGCCGATACCCACGATTTTGGCCACCCTCTCTTTTTCTTTTTTAGGTAATTGAGGATTTAATTTTTGGACAATTTTTAAACTGCGTTTTGTGGCTTCTTCTAAAACTTCTTCCAAGGGAATTAATCTGCCTTCCCGGGTGGCGAATTTTTTGCCGCTAGGCGCCAGCATCATTCCAAATTTAATGTGCCCCAATTGACCTGATTTAGCAAAGCCAAGCAATTCGGCTGAACGAAAAACCTGGTTAATATGAAAAGTTTGCTGATTAGCCGCCACATATAAAATTTTATCAGCTTTCCACTTTTTAAGACGGTGTTTGATAGCGGCCAGTTCTCGGGTGGTATAAATAGTGCCCCCATCTGATTTTTGGATAATTTCCGGGGTTGGGCTGTTAGGAATAGGAATAACTACTGAGCCGTCTTTTCCTTTTTTAGCGATACCCTTATCTAGGGCGTTGTTAATGAGAGATTTCAATTCCGGCTCATAATAACTTTCTGGGATAGTGTGGTCAATTTTTATATCCAGTAGTTTATAAACCCGTTCAAAATCGCGAAGCGACTCATCCAAAAACCATTTCCAGAGCCGGCGATTTTCTTTGTCGCCTTGTTCCAGTTTTTTAAATTCTTTTCTGCCTTCGTCAAGTAGTTTTGGGTTTTTCTTGGCTGCCCGAGAAAATTTCACGTACAGTCGCAACATTTCCTTAATCGGTTCTTTTTTTATTTTTTCGGGGTTTCCCCACTTTTTATAACCGGCAATTAACAGCCCAAATTGAGTGCCCCAGTCGCCGGGAAAAGAAAGGGAAATTACCCGATAGCCAACAAAGCGTAGAATATTAATCAGTGCCTGACCGATAATCGTAGAGCGCAGATGATGAACGCCTAAGGGCTTGGCAATGTTGGGAGAAGAATATTCAACAACAATAGTTCGTTTTTTTGGCTCGCCTTGGCCGAATTTGTCTTTTTTCTTAAGGATTTCTTTTAATCTTTTGGCTAAATATTCTTTTTTGATAAAGAAATTAATAAACCCCGGTGCCGCAATTTTGGTCTTATCAATAAGACCAGAGATATTTGGTTGTTTTTCCAATTGAGATTTTATTTCTTCTGCTATTTGGATTGGGTTTCTTTTTAAGATTTTCGCCAGTTTTAAAGCTGCATTCGTTGAATAATGACCGAATTTCTCATTTTCCGGAATAAAAACCTCCACCATAGAAGCAGATAAACGCGGATAATTACGCAGATTTACGCTGATGGCTTTTTTGAGATAATCAATAATTTTTGATTTAATCATTATATTTATTCTAATTGAAAAAACGACAAAATTAAAGAGTTTTCAGGCTTGATACTTGATACTTAATACTTAATACTTAAAGCATGGTTATTGCCACCAATAAGCACGCTTATTTTGATTACGAGATTTTGGAAACTTACGAGGCCGGGATCGAACTGAAAGGATTTGAGGTAAAAGCGATAAAAACCGGCAGGATAAATCTGGCGGGTTCTTATGTTGTAATCCGAAACGATCAAGCATGGCTTTTGAATAGCGACATCCCGCCTTATCAGCCGAAAAATATGCCGTCAGATTACGATTCCAAGCGGACTAGGCGACTGCTTTTAAAAAAATCAGAAATTAAAAATTTAATTGGCCGGGTTCAAGAAAAAGGCTTGACTTTGGTGCCTTTGAAGGTTTATACTAAAGGCAAAGCCAGAAAGATAAAAATAGAAATCGGCCTAGGAAAAAGCCGAAAGAAGGCAGATAAAAGAGAATTGATAAAAAAACGTGAAGTTGAAAGAGAAATAAAAAGAATGGGGATGTAAGGCTTCGACAAAAGTTCTTTTCAAAAAATAGCAGGTTGAGCTGATTATCTCATTAAACTAATTAAAAACATATAACTGCCAACAAAAACTTGGCTCCCGCTTTCGCTTTTGCTTAAGCGGCATCGGCGGCTGATGTCTAATAAGTCATCACCGGTGTTATAAATTAGACTCGCCGAGCACATAAGCTCTTTTATATACTCGGTTAAATCAATAAGAGCAAAAATCGTCCCGCTTAGCGGGAATAAACCTGTAGAGGTTTTTTGAAAAATATTTTGGACGGGGTTTCAATGCCCCCATCTCCACCACAACAAAAAATTAAATTATTATTAATTACCGCATCAACAATCAAATAACCGCCTCAGAACTTCGGGTAGTTGACGAGAAAGGTGAGAATTTAGGAATAATGCCTCTTGGGGAGGCATTAAATTTGGCCGAAAGCAAAGAACTGGATTTAATTGAGATAGCGCCGACCGCCAAGCCAGCGGTGGCCAAAATCATAAGTTTTGACAAATTCCGCTACCAGAAAGAAAAGGAATTAAAGAAACAAAAAACCAGCCAAAAAATCAGCGAATTAAAACAGGTTCAGATAAGCGTTAGGGCCGCCGTAAACGATTTAAAAATCAAGGCCCAAAAAGCTGATGAATTTATTAATAAGGGTTATAAGGTTGAAATTGTTCTTCGGCTGAGAGGTAGGGAGAAATACAATAGAGATTGGGCCCGTTATAAATTAGAGGAATTTTTAAAATTAATTACCATTGAATATAAAATCGGTTTAGAACCCAGATTCGGCGGCCAAGGATTGGTAATGCAGATAATGAAAAAATAAATTATGAAAAAAAGCATCTCTAGTCGGATTAAAATTACAAAAACCGGGAAAATTTTGAGGCGAAGGATGGGGCAATCTCATTTTTTAGCCAAAAAAAGCGGCAATCAAATCAAAAGGGGAAGGGGCTTTAATCAGCTAAATTTCGGTAAGAAAATTGTAAGAAAATATTCATAAATGGCAAGGGTAAAAAGAGGCAAAATAAGCCGTAAAAAAAGAGCAAAAACTCTTAAATACACCAAGGGCTTTAAATGGGGAAGGAAATCAAAAAAAAGAGCAGCTAAAGAAGCCCTGCTTCATGCCTGGCCTAAGGCCTTTCGCGGTCGCAAAGAGAAAAAGCGGGATTATCGCCGGCTTTGGCAAGCTCAGATTAATGCGGCAGTTAGAGCTTATGGTTTAACTTATAGTAGATTTATTGCTGGTCTAAAAAAGCAAAACATTATTCTTGACCGGAAAATTTTAGCGGATTTGGCAAAAAACGAGGCTGGTGTTTTTGAAAAAATAGTGGAGAAAATCAAGCCTTAATTGCAAACAGAAATCTCGTGCATAAACTATTTCAACATTTTTAGCATCTTCTCAACTGGCCAGCAATTAATAATATCCTTCTTTTCAGCCCAACCCCTTCTGGCTTGAGCAATGCCGTATTCCATAAATCGCAAATGGTCTTTATGATGAGCATCGGTATTAATTACCATTTTCACCCCGGCTTCTTTTGCCCTTCTAATATTTTGGTCGTTTAAATCCAATCTTTCAGGAAAAGAATTAATTTCTAAAATCGTTTTTGTTTCTTTGGCTGCTCTTAAAATTTTGTCAAAATCAATTTGATACTCCTCTCTTCTTTTCAAAATTCTGCCAGTGGGATGAGAAAGAATATCAAGATGAGGATTTTTCATCGCCTTAATAATTCTCTTGGTCATTTTTTCTTTGGGCATCTTCATCTGAGAATGAACGCCGGCAATCACATAATCCAGTTTTTCCAAAGAATCGTCTTTAATGTCAATTGAGCCGTCGGCCAAGATATTAGCTTCGCACCCTTGGAGAATCATAAATTTTGAATTTTGTTTTCGAAGAATCTCCGGAGGGTCTATTTTGAATTTTGAATTTAATTTATCGATTTCTTTTCTTTGTTGAGCCAGTTGTTTTTCGTTTAAACCGTGTTCAATTCTTAAAAACTTGGTATGGTCAGAAATACCGAGATATTGATAACCCATTTTTTGAGCTACCTCAGATAATTCTTCAATTGAATTTTCGCCGCCGTTCCAATCTGACTGGATATGGAGATCGCCTAAAATATCTTTGTAGCCGATAATTTTTGGTAGTTTATTTTTTAAAGCGGCTTCAATTTCTCCCTGATTTTCTCGCAGTTCTGGCTCGGGATAATCCAGGCCCAAAGCCTTATAAACTTCTTTTTCAGTTTTACCGGCAATCCATGTCTCTTGTCGCTTGCCTCTTGTCACTTTAAACAGTCCGTATTCGCTTAATTTTAGCCCTTTGTCCATCGCGATTTTCCGCAAAACAATGTTGTGTTCCTTGGAGCCGGTGAAATATTGGAGGGCTGAGCCAAATTGTTTTTCCGGTAAAACCCTTAAATCCACGTCAAAGCCTTCTCTCAACCGAATTGAGGTCTTGGTTGGTCCTTTGCCCCAGATTTTAACAATACCCGGCATTGAAACAAAATAATCAATCACTTTTTTTGGATTGGAAGTAGTGATTAAAATATCAACATCGCCAATAGTTTCTTTTCGTCGTCTGACTGAGCCAGCCTCGGTGATTTCTTTTATTTCTTTTAAGCTTTTGAGTTTGTCAATAATTTCGTAGACAATCGGTAAAATCTCACCCAGCAAAAATCTGCCTTTGCTTCTTTTTAAAAAAGCAATCCCTTCTAAAATATTTTGTTCGGTTTTTAAGCCAAAATTAGGGAGTTTCCGGATTTTTCCGGCTTTAGCCGCTTTTTCCAAATCCTGAAGATTTTTAATTTTAAGATTTTTATATAAATCTCTGACCATTTTCGGACCGATACCTTCCACCGAGGTCAGTTCTTCAAGATTAACCGGCATTTTTTTTCGTAAGGCTTGATGTTCTTTGATTTTTCCGGTTTTCAGATATTCAACGATTTTTTCAGACATATTTTTGCCAATGCCGGGGATTTCTTCCAACGCTTTGAGCCCGCCTTTTTTATAAATTTCTTCAATGTCCTCGGATAAGGTTTCCAAATTCAAAGCAGCCCTTTCATAGGCCTGGGGCTTGAAAGCAACATCCTGCATCTCAAGATAGAGAGCAATCTCGTAAAATATCTTGGCTATCTCTTGATTATTCATTTATAAATTTTTTTCTACTTCCGGATATAATTTATCTATTTCTTTTTGGGGTTCAACTGTTAGTTTTAGAGCGGTAATAACTTTTAGAAAATGATTTACATCCTCAGCAGATAAAACTTTATCTATTCTATCTTTCAGC
>PFKY01000024.1:0-3525 GCA_002784365.1 Candidatus Wolfebacteria bacterium CG_4_10_14_0_8_um_filter_39_64
GGCCCCACCACAATACCCCTTTCTTTTGCCCAAATCACGAAATCCTGGACAATCAAAAAATAATCGGCAAAACCGGTTTTCTTAATCACTTCCAATTCATAATCCAACCTTTCCATCACCTTAGCGTCAGCCACTTCGAAACGATTAGATAATCTTTCCATTACTAATTTCCGAAGATAATCGTCAGCCGAGATTTCCTGTTCCGGTAAGGGAAAATTAGGCAAAAGAATTTGATTAAGGGTTAAATTGACATTGCAGCGCTCGGCGATTTTTTCCGTATTTTCAATCGCCTCGGGTAAATCCTTAAAAGATTCCATCATCTGTTCCTGAGAGCGCATTGAAAAGTCTTCGACTTTCATGGTCAGGCGGTTTTCATCCGATGTTTTATTATTTGTCTGGACGGCTAAAAGAATATCTTGGTATTCGGCGTCTTCGGGTTTGGCATAATGAATGTCTTGGGTAGCAACAAGCGGCGCAAAAGTAATTTTAGAAAGTTTTTTGAGGGCGTCATTGACCTTGACTGCTTCCGGAATGTTCGGGTGATGGCTGACTTCCAGAAAAAAATTTTCCGAGCCAAAAATTTCCTGATATTCTTTTATGGTTTTTTCCGCCTGCTCAAAATTATTTTTTAAAATCAATTGGGGAATTTCGCCGGCCAGACACGCCGAAAGCGCGATAATGCCTTCGTGGTATTGGCGTAAAAGTTCTTTATCAACTCTGGGCCTGTAATAAAAACCTTCCAGGTGCGACTTGGTTATCAGTTTAATCATATTTTTCCAGCCAAGATTATTTTCCGCCAAAAGAATTAAATGAAAATAATTGTCGTCGATTTTCGCCTGTTTTTCAAAACGGGAACGGGGTGCAACATAAGTTTCTACTCCCAAAATCGGCTTAATTTCGGCTTTAACGGCTTTTTTATAAAATTCAACAGCGCCGTAAAGATTACCATGGTCGGTTAAGGCCAGGGCCTTCATCCCCAATTCTTTGGCGCGGTCAATCAAATCGTCAATTTTCGCCAAGCCATCAAGGAGAGAATAATGAGAGTGAGTGTGAAGGTGGACGAATTTCATAAAAATAATCTCTAATATACGGATATTATAACCGAAAAGAGTTTTAAAACAAAGCTTTATTCTTTAGATGAGAATGAATAAAGGTGCTATAATTTTTAATGATGAAAAAATTGAGATACATCATCGGCATAGACGAAGTCGGCAGAGGAGCGCTGGCCGGACCAGTAACTGTTGCGGCAGTCGCTATAACGGTAAATCCGAAACCCAAAATTCGAAACCCAAAACCCAGACTTAAATTAAGAGATTCTAAAAAATTAACTCCTCGCCAAAGGGAAACCTGGTTTGGATATATAAAAACTCATCCCGGAATTTTTTACACGACTGCCGGTGTTTCGCCGAAAATAATTGATAAAATAAACATTTCCAATGCCGCCAATTTAGCCGCCACTCGCGCCCTCACCAAATTAGTCAAGTATCTCACGATCGTGAAATACTTGACTAAGAGTAAGGTAGAAGTTTTTCTTGACGGCGGACTTTATTTAAATAAAAATAAAATCCGCGTTAATCCGCGTAGTTATCCGCGTTTATCCGCTTTTACTATAATAAAAGGCGATGAAAAAATTCCGGCGATAATGATGGCTTCAATCGTTGCCAAAGTGACACGGGACCGAATAATGGTGAAACTTCACAAAAAATATCCCAAATATGCCTTTGACCGGCATAAAGGTTACGGCACCAAGAAGCATATTAAAGCAATTAGAAAACACGGGCCAACCAAAGTTCATCGATTGGCATTTCTTAAAAAAATCCATTAAACTTAAAATGTAATATATGCGGCGCTATTTCCTTATTGCTATTATTATTGCTATTGTGGCGGCCACTTACCTCGCTGATTTTTTTATAAAAAAGGAGCGCTCTTTTGATGAAGTTTTGCGTCTGAAACAGGAAAATGAAAATCTGCGTGCCCAAATTCAGCTGTTAAAATTTAATGGTCAAAACTCAATACTCAATACTAATTTTATTACCGCTAAAGTCTTCTCAACTTATCCTTTTAATATTAAAAACAAAATCACTATTAATGCCGGAGAAAAACAGGGGATTAAAAAATCAATGGTGGCAACGGTCGGAGAAAACATTCTACTCGGCCAAGTAACGGATGTTTTTGAGAATTTTAGCGTCATTCAGACGATTTTTGACCCCGCTTGGCAGCTGCCGGTAAGAATCGGCAAAGAAGAAATTAACGGTCTTTTCAAGGCCGGTAACGAACCGAAAGTAATTTTGATTGAAAAAGAAAAACAAATTCAAACGGACGACATTGTTTACTCGGCCAGTCAGGAATTTCCTTATGGCTTAAAGATCGGCGAAGTGGCTGAAATCAAGGAAACTGCGGCCGGTGTTTTCAAGGAAGCGGTTTTAAAGATGCCTTTTAATGTTGGGGAATTGAGGGAAATCAAAATATTAATGACCAACTAATCTATGCGAAAATTACCCATTCTTTTCCTGTCGGTCGGATTACTGAGTTTTCTTCAATCTTTTGGTTTTTCAATTTTCGGCGTTAAACCAAATTTGGCTTTAGTGGCGGTAATTGCCGCTTCTTTTTTCGTGGCTAATTTTTGGCAAGGACTTTTGTTGATCGCCTTGGCTGGTTTGATTTTGAAATTCGCGCCTGGTTTTGAAAAAGAAATTATGATTTTTTCTTTGATAGGAGCGGGAGCCGTAATTATCAAAAACCGTCTTCCTTGGCACCAATTTTTAAGCAATCTTACTTTAATTGCTTTAGGAATCCTTATCTTTTACGTTATTTTGGCGCCCAATTTAATTCTTTCTCCGATTTTTCTGAAAGAATTGTTTTTAAATCTGATTTTAGGAATATTGATTTTTGCTTTCTTTAGTTTTTTGTGGCAAAATAAAATAGCATGAACCCCGTTAGAAGTCTTAGTCAGGAAAAATTTTCTTGAAAATTTTTTCTGCTCTGCACTAACGGGGTATAACCAACAAACAAGAAACTGTCTTAAATTAACCATGAGTTATATAAAGACAGACTTCTAACGGGGTGAAGTTTTCTTATTCTCTAATTAAAAAATTAGTCCCGGCAATAAAAAGCAAAAGAGATTTAATCAATAAATTGAACCTTCACTTTTTTGAAGCCGAAGATTTAAGCGGAAATGTTCTGGATATTTCTATTCCGCCTAATCGGTTTTCCGATGCGGCCTCGCATATCGGGATTGGCCGAGAGGTCTCGGCTATTTTGGGCATTAAGATGCGGACCTACGCAGACTACACGCAGAAGTGCGCAGAAGTTTTCCGCGTAAGTCCGCGTTCAGTCCGCGCCAGTCAGCGCTTTAGGGTAGAGGTTCAAGACAAAAATCTTTGTCCTCGTTATGTGGCTCAATATTTTGAAAATATAAAAGTCGGGCCATCGCCAAAATGGGTAAAAGATGTTTTGGTTGATTGCGGTCTGCGACCGATTAACAATGTGGTGGACATTATGAATTACGCAATGCTGGAAACCGGA
>PFKY01000024.1:3557-3717 GCA_002784365.1 Candidatus Wolfebacteria bacterium CG_4_10_14_0_8_um_filter_39_64
TATGAATTACGCAATGCTGGAAACCGGACAGCCGCTTCACGCTTTTGATTACGATAAATTAGCGATAAGCGACAAGCGACAAGCGACAATTATTGTTAGACGGGCGAAAAAAGGAGAGAAAATTACTACGCTTGATGACAAATCTTATGAATTAAACAAA
>PFKY01000064.1:0-1609 GCA_002784365.1 Candidatus Wolfebacteria bacterium CG_4_10_14_0_8_um_filter_39_64
AGATGGTGGGTAGAACGCCGGCTCATATTTCAATAATCAGGCCTTTGATTAACGGCGTAATTTCTGACTTTGAAATAACTCAGGAAATTCTCCGGCACTTCTTTAAAAAAGTAAATCAAAACAGAATTTTTAATTACTGTCGGGTAATTATCGGTATTCCCACTAATTTGACCGAAGTGGAAAGGAAGTCGGTGGAAGACGCGGCTACCTCGGCCGGGGCGGCCAAGGCGTATCTGATTGAAGAGCCGATTGCGGCTGCTTTAGGCGCTCGCTTGCCGATTGATGAGCCGACAGCCAGTATGATTGTTGACATCGGCGGCGGCACCACTGAGGCGGCGGTTATTTCGATGGGCGGAATAGTCACGGCCCGGAGTTTAAAAATTGCCGGTGATAAATTAAACGAAGATATTATTAGGTTCATTCGTGACGAGTTCAAACTGGTAATTGGCGAACCAACGGCCGAAGAACTCAAGATTACGATTGGTTCGGCTATTTCCATTGAAGAAAGGTTGGATTTGGCGGTTCGCGGTCGGGATATGGCAACCGGCTTGCCTCGAGAAATTGTCGTTAAAGGCGGCCAAATAAGGGCGGCTATAACTCGCTCTTTACGCTCGATTATTGAAGCAATTAAAGAAACAGTTGAGGCTACTCCGCCAGAATTAGTCGGCGACATTCTGAAGACTGGCATTCACCTTTGCGGTGGAGGCAGCTTGCTGAGGGGAATAGACCAGTTAATCGAAAGAGAGATATCGGTAAAAGCGACAATTATTGATGATGCTCTCACTTGTGTAGTCAGAGGAGCCGGTATAGTGACAGAAAACATACCGGAGTATTCTCGATTTTTTGCCAATACCTGTAAACCGAGAGAGATAAATATTTAACAATATATGGGTGGCGTACCAGTTAAACATCATACTAAATCTAAAGTTAGAAGGCGACGGTCTCACTTGGCCTTAAAACCAAGTCAATTTTTTGTTTGTCAAAACTGCGGCTCTCCCATTTTACCGCACAGAATTTGTCCGAATTGCGGTAGCTATAAAGGAAAAATCGTTAAAGAGCCGAAGTTGAAGATTAAGAAACCGAAACGTAAATAATAAAGATTTGACATTTGACAATTAACCGCTAACAATAACATGGCTACCCGTCATTTAGCGAGAAGCATCGTTCTCCAGTCGTTATACGAATGGGATTTTTATAATCGCCAGGCGGATTTGACGAAAATTGTTGAACGCAATTTAAAGGAATTCGGTCCCGGAATAGACGAGCCGGAATTCGTTTGGAGAATAATCAAGGGAGTGATCGAACATCTTGACGATTTAAATAAAATTATAGAGAAAGCGGCGCCAGAATGGCCCCTTAATCAGATTTCGGTCATTGACAGGAATGTTTTGCGAATCGGATTATATGAATTATTATTCGCCGATCCGAATGAAGTACCGGCTAAAGTAGCAATTAACGAGGCAATTGAGTTGGCAAAAAATTACGGCGGTCCAAACTCGGGGAAATTCATTAATGGCGTATTGGGAACAGTGTATAAAGAATTAAGATCAACGAATAACGAATCTGTCCGAATAAACGAATAAGCGAATTTTTTGAAATTAATATATTC
>PFKY01000064.1:1622-10575 GCA_002784365.1 Candidatus Wolfebacteria bacterium CG_4_10_14_0_8_um_filter_39_64
GCCAAAATGCGCGATGGTGAGACGGCCCAATCGGCCGGGCATTCATGGCGGAAAACGTCGAAGAGCCTTGTCAGAATACGGTACACAATTATTGGAAAAACAAAGAATAAGGGTAAGTTACGGATTGCGGGAAGCCCAATTAGCTAAAATTGTTAAGGATTCTTCGGGAAAGACCGGCGCTGTCGGCGAAACAATCATTAATTATCTTGAACGGCAACTTTCAAATGCGATTTTCCGTTTGGGATTGGCATCCTCCCGGGTTGTCGCCAGACAACTGATTAATCACGGCCATTTTTTAGTTAACGGCAAAAAGGTTACTGCTCCTTCTTACTTCGTAAAAGCGGGAGATGTTATTTCCGTTAAACCGTCTTCTCAAAACCTCTTGATTTTTAAGGATTTATTGAATAAAATAAAAAAATACGAGCCGCCAGAATGGCTATTTTTAGACAAAGAGAAAATCGAAGGAAGAATATTGTCATTACCCAAAGACGTCGAAATACCATTTGATATCAATTTATTAGTTGATTATTATTCAAAATAAATATGGAATGGCTACAATTAAGCGAAACCGTAAAAATTAAAAAAGTTTCTGAAATCGGGAATGAAGGGGTATTTGAAATTGAAGGACTTTACACCGGCTACGGACTAACCATGGGCAATGCTTTGCGCAGAGTTCTTCTTTCATCGCTCACGGGAGCAGCCATCACCCAAATAAAAATTAAAGGGATAGAACACGAATTTTCTACCATAGAGGGGGTATTGGAAGACGTGGTTGAAATAATGGTTAATCTCAAAAAAGTTCGTTTCCGCTTTTATGCTACCGAACCCCAAATTTTAACCTTAAAAGTAAAAGGGGAGAGAAAGGTGACTGCGGCTGATATTAAAACCAATGCCCAAGTGGAAGTTATTAATCCGAATAGCCATATTGCCGGCCTGACCAATAAGAACGCCGAACTTGATATGGAAATAACCGTGGAAAAAGGAGCGGGTTATGTGCCGGTGGAGGCCCGCAAAATAGAGAAATTGCCGATTAAAATAATCGCCTTGGATGCCATTTTTACTCCGATTGTCAAAGTCAATTTTAATATTGAAAATATGCGGGTTGGAGACCGGACCGATTATAATCGCCTAAAATTAATAATCGAAACCGACGGCAGTATTTCACCCTCAAGCGCTCTTCATAAAGCTTGTAACATTCTAAAAGACCATTTCGAGAAGATTGGGGCTATTGAAGTCAAAGAGACAGAAAGAGAGGGGGTTCCCGAAGCCAAAGAGAAAAAAGAAAAAAAGAGTAAAAAGAAATAGGACGATGCCAATACAATGAGACACTTAGTAAAAGGAAAGAAGTTTCATCGGAAAAAGGGGCAAAGAACCGCCCTTTTTAAAAGTTTAATAAATAATTTGATTTTAAAAGAAAAGATAGAGACAACCGAAGCTAAAGCCAGAGAGATTCGGCCGAAAATAGAAAAATTAATAACCTTGGGGAAAAAACAAAACCTGTCAAGCCTTAGGCTATTAATAAATCGTCTCAATAAAAAAGCGGGCCAGAAAATTTATTATCAACTTGCTCCCCGTTATCAAGACCGAAACGGGGGATATATGCGAATTATTAAAGGCGTCAAAAGAAGGAAAAAGGATGGGGCGGAGATGACGATAATTGAATTTGTATAATTAACAAAGCCCCCCTTGACTTATTGTCAATGGATAAGATAAACTTAAAAAGTCGTAAAATAAATCAAAAGAATTTAGAATATAGAATATAGAATTTAGGGAATTTAAAAATTTTTTCCTAAATCCTAAATCCTAAATCCTAAATCCTAAATTATGGCGGAAAAACCAAAATTTGAAAGAACTAAACCGCATATTAATGTTGGAACCATCGGCCACGTTGACCACGGTAAAACAACCTTAACCGCGGCGATTATGCATGTTCTTAAATTAAAAGGTCTGATTGATAAAGAGGAGAGCGTTGATCAAATTGATAATGCTCCGGAAGAAAAAGCCCGGGGTATTACCATTGCTTTGCATCATTCGGAATATCAATCGGAAAAACGGCATTACGCCCACATTGACGCTCCAGGGCATGCTGATTACATCAAAAATATGATTACCGGCGCCGCTCAAATGGACGGAGCTGTTTTGGTGGTTTCGGCGGCTGACGGTCCGATGCCCCAAACCCGAGAACACATTCTTTTAGCCCGACAGGTCGGAGTGCCGGCAGTTGTTGTTTTTCTCAACAAAACTGACCAGGTTGATGACCCGGAATTGATTAGTTTGGTTGAGGGCGAAATCAGAGAACTTTTGAAAAAATATCAGTTTCCCGGAGACGAAACTCCGATAATCAAAGGTTCGGCTCTTAAGGCCTTAGAGGCGAAATCTGCCGATGATGAAGTAGCCAAGCCGATTTTGGAATTGATTAAAGCGCTTGACGAATATATTCCGGAACCCGTAAGAGAAATTGAAAAGCCGTTTTTAATGCCGATTGAAGACATTTTCTCCATAGAAGGCAGAGGAACAGTGGTTACTGGTCGGGTGGAACGAGGACTAATTAAACTTAATGAGGAAGTAGAGATTGTCGGCCTCAAACCAACGCAGAAAACTGTTATTACCGGCATTGAAATGTTTAACAAACTTCTTGATGAGGGTCGCGCCGGCGATAACATAGGAATTCTTCTTCGCGGTCTCAAGAAAGAAGACGTTGAAAGGGGACAGGTGATAGCCAAACCAGGAAGCGTTACTCCTCATACGGAGTTTGAATCAGAAGTTTACGTTCTTACCAAAGAGGAAGGCGGCAGACACACGCCATTCTTCAAGGGCTACAAGCCTCAATTTTACATTCGCACCACTGATGTTACTGGTGAAACGGTTTTATCCGAAGGCATTGAAATGGTAATGCCCGGCGATACCACTAATCTTGTAATTAAGTTGATAGCGCCGGTTGCTTTGGAAGAGAAACAGCACTTTGCTATCCGTGAAGGCGGCAAGACCGTGGGAGCCGGAGTGGTGACCAAAATATTAAAGTAATAAATATCAATCGCTCATTGTTATGCCCAAAAAAGAGAAAGAGGTTGAACAAGCAAAATTACGATTGCGGATAAAATCTTACGACCATAAATTAATTGATAATTCTTCCCGACAGATTATTGATATTGTTACAAGAAATGGCGGAGAAATTATCGGCCCGATTCCTTTGCCGACTGAATTTCGGCGGTATACGGTAAACCGTTCAACTTTTGTCCACAAAGATTCGCGCGAGCAGTTTGAATTAAGGGTTCACAAACGTCTGATTGATATTTTGAATTCTAATTCTAAAATCATTGAGGCACTGTCTAATTTAAATTTGCCGGCCGGAGTGGATATTGAGATTAAGATGATTTAATTAAAAATTCTTTCTCGTTTAGAAAATTTTCTTTTCTCACTCCGAAAGAATTTTCAATTTGTTGAGGTGGAGGGTAAAACGATAAAAACTTGGTTCCCCTATGGACCAAGTTTTTGTTTTATCGACACGGAGCTTTGGGTTGGAGGTGCGTGGTAGAATAATTGGAATCGGCTCATTATCGGCCAATCTCTTTATTTTTCAGCTATTTCCCCAACCTTTTGGTTGAGGATTTTTTGTGGTAAGATTATAATATAGAATATGCCAATTACAAAGATAGCCACATTTGCACCACAAATTAAAATCCCTAAAGTTTTCGAGGAGTCTCTTAATGACATTGATTTATCTTTTGCTAATGTCAGAGAGTATGAACGAACAAAACATGTTCACAGATTACATCCTTATCTTGGGAAATTCATTCCTCAATTGGTAGAAGTATTTTTACGTAATTATTTTAAAAAAGGCGATTCAATTCTTGACCCTTTTATGGGGTCAGGGACGACTTTAATTGAGGCAAATGTGTTAGGTATGCATTCTGCCGGCGTTGAGATTTCGCTTTTTAATTGCCTTATTGCAGATATTAAAACACGAAAATATGACATACCGTTAATAGAAGAAGAAATTAAAGATATTCTTTTCAAGACAAAAGAATTTAGTCAATGGCTTTCGCATGGCCGAATACAAAAAAATGATTTTAAAAAATATAAAACCGACAGCGAATATCTTAATAAATGGTTATCGGATAGGGCATTACAAGAAATATTGTTTTATAAGGGCCGGATTAAAAATTATCAGAATAAAGACATTCTCAAAATTATTTTAAGCCGGGCAACAAGAAGTGCGCGCTTAATTCCGCATTATGATTTGGCTAGGCCGTCAAAGCCGGTTCGCGAAAAATATTATTGCATAAAACATAGACGAACTTGCGAACCGATTGATGAAGCGATGAAATTTATAAATAGATACAGCTGGGATACGATCAGAAGAATAAAAGAATTTGAAAACATAAGAACTAATGCCCATATCAAAATAATTCAAGGAGATTCGAGAGAAATTGACTTTAATAAAATCAAGGGATACAAGGGCGGAAAATTTGACGGTATTTTCACTTCTCCGCCATATGTTGGTCTTATTGATTATCACGATCAGCATCGTTATGCTTATGAGCTTTTTGGTTTTGACGATAACGGATTTAAGGAAATCGGCCCGGCTTCAAAGGGTAGAAGTCGTGAAGCCAAAGAAGAATATAAAAACGACATTATTGCCGTGTTTCAAAATATGAACCGGTTCCTAAAACCAAAAGCAAAAGTTTTTGTTGTAGTCAATGATAGAGATAATCTTTATCCAGAAGTTGCGGTTGCCTGTAATTATAGCATTGAAAAGATATTTAGTCGCCCCGTTCTTATGAGAACCGAGCGAGATAATACGCGATTTTCGGAAAGTATTTATTATTTTAAAAAACAATAAATATGGCCCTATCTTCAAAAACAAAAAATGAAATTAGCCAACTCCTTATCCAAGCAGTTGAGAGTAAATTAAAAGAGTATAAGCCAGAGACTGCTTATGCTCCTTTTCATCATCGGTTACTTGGCAAAGACAGATATGCCATGTTTTCTTTTATTCAATCAATGAATACTACTTTTGGAATGTCTATTTGGGAACAAGTTACGGTTATATTAGCTAGGGGGGCTAATTATAAAGCCGATAGACAATATAAATTACTCGGTGAAATAGATAATAAGACCGACGCATTTATTAGGGATATTCATCATAAATTAAGAGAAGGGAAAATAATAGTCAACAAAGAGGAAGAAATTGAGCAGATTAGAAAAATAATAAAGAAAGGCAAAGCGAATGAAGACCCAGATTCAATTGTAGATTTATTTGTAAATATTAAAGGCGTAGAGAATTACTTTGATATTACTAGTGTCAAACCCAACATAAAAGAATTTGTCGCATTGAAACTTAAATTATTGAGATGGACAGCATTAAGACTGAGTCAAGATAATAATGCCGCTGTCTTTACTAGATTGGCAATAGCATATAATCCTTATTATCCTGAACCATATGAACGTTGGACATTGAAAGGATTATATGACTTAGCAAGAGGAGAAATTTTAGTAGGCGAAGAATTTTGGAATTTTGTTGCTGGCGAAGATATTTATAAAGATTTGCTTGATGTTTTTCGAGAAGCGGGTGAAAAATTAAGGCCGGAAATTGATAAAAGGTTTGCTGAGTTCAGAAAAGTTTAATTTCTTATTTTTAAAAATTTCTCCATAAACTGCCGAAAAAGCAATTTCTTCAACATGACAATCTCCTTTTCCGCGAATTTACGCGAAGCTTAAGCTCCGCCTTCGCAATCCATGGTTTGTGGATATGGAGCTTGCTTTTGCCTCTTTAACTCCTTCACCTCCTTTTTTTATTCTCAGCAATTTACTGGGTTAGGTTGAGAGATATAATTTCTTGACTTTTTAAATACTTCTATTTTTATTATATGCTAAATTGGGCTGATTTCAATATGGGTTATCCACAGACGCGAACTAACTTACGACGCCCTATATCAATAGCAGCCTATTGACATCTTGTGGTCTCCTGGACTATAATATAGCCAGTGAGTGCGAGTTTTCCTTATCGCCAATTCGCAAGAAGCGGCGAAATCTAAGGAAAATTCATCCAGTCCCCTCCGACTTCGGTCGGAGGGGTTTTGGTTTTATGAAAGTTGCGCATTTTCAATATGTTTGTTATAATTATTTGGGCAGTAGGTTTAATCTGTATAACAAGCGGGCGTTTTATCGGGCGGCGAGAAGAGCACTCACTAAGCAAAAAAACTGGAGGTCACCACTTGCCGCCCGATAAAACGCCACTAGCCCCTTAGTTGACATAGATTCTACCATTTGTTATTATTTAAAGGCCTGAAATAAAATGTTAATATTTATTTCGGAATAAAATTTATTACAGATTAAAAGATTTAGCCAATCAAAATTAAAAATAGCCGGCTAAGTCTGGCTGTTTTTTTTGAAAATTAAGATGGCATTCATTTTAGGTAAAAAACTAAAAATGTCGCAGATTTGGAAAGACGACAAAATTATCCCTGTGACCTTGGTTCAGGCTGGACCGATAACTATTACCCAAACCAGAACAAAAGAAAAAGACGGCTATGAAGCGGTTCAGGTGGGTTTTGAGCCGACAAAAAAAACATTGAACAAGCCGACAAAAGGCCATTTAAAAGATTTGGGAAATTTCAGGTATCTGAGAGAATTTAGGATTAGCGACAAGGAGCAAGCGACAAGCGACAAGGAATATAAAATTGGCGATGTTTTGGACGTAAGTCAATTCCAGGAAGGCAACAAAGTGAAAGTCAACGGTTTAAACAAGGGTCGGGGTTTTCAGGGGGTGGTTAAGCGCCATGGTTTTCACGGCGGCCCAAAAACTCACGGTCAGAAAGACAAATTTCGCGCTCCGGGTTCAATCGGCGCCACTGCTCCCCAACGCGTGATGCCGCACAGAAAAATGGCCGGCCGAATGGGACAGGAACGAATAACCATAAAAAATTTGGAAATAGCGGGAATCGATAAAGAAAAAAATATTTTGATGCTAAAAGGCGCGCTGCCGGGAATGAAAGGAACATTACTTGAAATAAGGGGATAGAATTTAGAATATAGAATATAGGGAAATTCTAATATCCCTAAATCCTAAATCCTAAATTCCAAATTCTATGACAGTAGACGTTTATAATCAAAAAAATCAAAAAGTAGGTGAGGCTGAATTACCCGACACGATATTTGCTGTCAAATGGAATCCCGATTTGGTTCATCAGGTTTTGACGGCTCAGTCAGCTAATCACCGGGTTCCATTTGCTCATGCTAAGGGCCGCGGTGAAGTTCGCGGTGGCGGCAAAAAACCCTGGCGTCAAAAAGGCACCGGCCGGGCCAGGCATGGTTCAATCCGTTCGCCTTTATGGAAGGGAGGCGGCGTCACTTTCGGTCCGAATAAAGAAAGAATATTTGCCAAAAAAATTAACAAAAAAATGAAGCGCTTGGCAATTTTCAGCGTTCTCTCCAAAAAAATAAAGGATAATGAACTGAAAGTGATTGATAAATTTAATACGGAAATAAAAAAGACCAAAGAATGGGGAAAAATTTTAAAGAACATAGTGGATTTAAAATCATCGGCCCTGTTAATTCCCGCTGCCGGCGGAAAGAATATCCATCAGTTGATTGCCAACATAAAAAACGTTGAAGCTATCAGCCCCTATTCCTTGAATGTCCGTGATTTACTTAAATACAAAAATATTATTTTGGAAAAAGAAACAATCAAAGAAATAGAGAAACATTACAAGACTTCGTCTTAATTCAGAATTCAAAATGCAGAATGCAGAATTACAATATTAATTAATCCTAAATTCTTAATTCTGAATTCTAAATTAGCGAGCGAAGCGAACTATGTATGGATATTTTAAATAAATCAAAAAAAGAAAAAAAGGCAGAAGTTCAACAACGCAAACCCACATTATTGGTAAAACAACCATGGATTACAGAAAGAGCCAGTGATTTATCCGGTCTCGGAAAGTATATTTTTATCGTTGATAAAAAAACCAACAAATCGGAAGCAAAAAAAGCAATTGAATCAATTTACGGAGTAAAAGTAAAAGCCGTAAATATCATTAATATCAAAGGCAAGGCAAAAAGATTGGGTCGGAGCCTTGGCCGAACCTCAGCCTATAAAAAAGCCATTGTGACGTTAAGGGAAGGCCAAAAGATTGATATTATACCGACATAATAAATGAAATATTATAAGCCCACAAGTCCATCACGCAGAAAAATGACCAGCGTTGACTACGGTATTTTAAGCGCGGTTGAACCGCTGAAGAAATTAATCAAAAGATTGCCAAATCATTCGGGCAGGAGCAGTCAGGGCCGGATTACTATAAGACATCAGGGCGGAGGAGCTAAAAAACTCTACCGAATAATCGATTTTAAACAGGACAAATTGGATATTCCGGCAAAAATAGAAACCATAGAGTACGACCCTTATCGGACCGCTTTTATTACCCGGGTTCTTTATAAAGACGGCGAGCGGCGTTATGTTTTGGCTTCAAAAAATATGGAAGTCGGAAGCGAAATTATTGCCTCGGAAAACGCCCCTTTGAAAGAAGGCAACAGATTAAAATTAAAAAACATCCCCGTGGGTTATTTGGTGTATAATGTAGAGTTAAACAAGGGCAAAGGGGGGCAGCTGGCGAGAAGCGCGGGTTCTTACGCCGAAGTTCTGGCGCAAGAAAACGGTTTTGTGAATTTAAAATTTTCTTCGGGTGAAATAAGAAAAGTGCCTTGGGATAATTTTGCCTCTTTGGGCCAAGTCTCCAATTCTGAACATAATTTAGTAGTGATTGGTAAGGCTGGTCGCTCGCGTCACTTGGGTATTCGGCCGACAGTTCGGGGTTCGGCAATGAATCCGTGCGACCACCCCTACGGCGGCGGCGAAGGAAGAGCTCTTCGCGGCACAAAACGTCCAAAGACAAAATGGGGCAAAGTTACGGGCGGCCGAAAAACCAGAAGAAAAAAGAAATGGTCAAAT
>PFKY01000064.1:10610-11451 GCA_002784365.1 Candidatus Wolfebacteria bacterium CG_4_10_14_0_8_um_filter_39_64
GTTGTTTGTTGTAGGTTGTAAGTTGTAAGTCAGCATGTCGCGCAGTTCTAAGAAGGGTCCCTATGTAGATCCAAAATTATTAAAAAAGATATCAAAATTAAAACCCGAGGACAAGACGGTTATTAAAACCTGGTCGCGCGACTCAGAGATTTCGCCGGAAATGGTCGGTTTTACTTTCGGCGTCCATAACGGCAAGGATTTTGTTGCGGTAAAAGTTGCCGAGGAAATGATAGGCCACCGATTAGGCGAGTTCGCGCCAACCAAAAAGTTTATCAGGCACGGCGGTAGAATACAAAGGGAGTTAGAAAAGAAACCAAAGGAAGTATGAAAATCCAAACAACAAAATTAAGATATCTCCGTATGGCGCCCAGAAAAGTGCGTCTAGTTGCCAATTTCGTAAAGGGATTATCAGTCAATGAAGCAGAGGCCCAACTTTTGATGAATCCCAGAAGGCCAAGTTCGGTCTTGCTTAAACTGCTTCGTTCAGCAGTCGCCAATGCGAAACACAACAGTCAGTTAAGCCCCGAACGTCTGTTTATTAAAGAAATCAGGGTTGACCAGGGACCGATGCTTAAAAGATATATGCCGCGAGCCATGGGTCGAGCCAGCCACATTCAAAAAAAGAGCAGCCATATCATTCTGGTTTTGGCAGAATCGGAAAAGCTAAGGACGCCGAGATTCAAGATTACGAAGCCAGAAAGAGTTTCGAAAAAAGAAAAAATTGAAAAAAGCAGGAGAATGAAACAGGAAGAAGAAATAAAAAAACCAAAGGCGCCGGAAGAAAAAGAAAGGCAGAAACCTGCCGGCAAGCCAAGTTTTATAAAAAGAATATTTAGAAGAA
>PFKY01000004.1 GCA_002784365.1 Candidatus Wolfebacteria bacterium CG_4_10_14_0_8_um_filter_39_64
ATCCCCGTTCCTTAAGATAATTCAACGTCTCAGTCGATTGCTCCAATTGTTTTTTAAAAAAATCTTTGGCTGATTGGCTGATGTCGTAAAGAATTCCGAATTGCTTATGTTCGGCCGGACTGATTTTTTTTAATTCCACGCCGGCTTTTTCCGCCAGAATTTTCAGGGCTTCATAAAATTCCAGATTTTCGTATTTCATCAGGAACTTGAAAATGTCGCCGCCTTCGCCACAGGAACCAAAACAATGCCACATTTGCCTTTCCGGCGAGACCATAAAAGAAGGCGTTTTTTCCCTATGGAAAGGGCAAAGCGCCTTGAGGTTTTTGCCGGCCGGCGTAAGGGGAATGTAGGAGCGGATAAAATCCACAATATCCAAGCGTTCTTTAATTTCTTGGACGGGTGAGGTCATCGTCTATAATTTTAATCCGAAAACAAAATAAAGCAACTTTTCGGGCTTCATTAAATTTAGCCGCGAATTTGCCTGAAAAAATCCGGGGCTGATATCTTAAAACTTTCTTTAATTACCTCTTTCGCCAAGGCGGCGTAGATATGATGGTTGCCAAAGCGGTTGATTTTAAGAGACCTAATCTCCTTATTTTTGGAATAATTGATTTGTAATTTCAATTCTTGGCCGTCAATAAGTTTTTTAACTTCTTTGACCCAAAAATCTGCTCCCTCTTTAAAGCCATAAGTAATGATTTTGTTATTGGAAAATTTTGTCAAATTCTTTATTCGTTCGTCATCAAAATTCAAAATCACCAAACCGTTCCAGGATAAAACCTTAATTAATTTTTGGTATTCATTGGCAATTTCATCCAGGTTTTCAAAATTTTCCTGATAGATCATGGTAATAGTGGTTAAAATCACCGTCTGGGGCTTAACAATGCTCAATAAATAATTCATATTATCAGGATGATCAATGGCCATTTCCAAAACTAAAAATTCTTTTAAGACCGGCGGTTTGGAGCGAAAAGCTTTTTTAACTGCTTGCCAAAGGATATCAAGCCAGCGCCAAAAACTGCCCTCACCGGAAGCAAGATCCAAAATAGAAAGCGGCAAACCGATTTCGGCGTTAAAATTTTTTTTATTCACCCGAACCAGAAAATTTTTCTCTTCTAACGCCTCTTTGACAGCTTCTTTTATCCAATGCCGACCAGTCGTCCCGGCAATAACTATAATATGCGGTTTTATCCGCCAGAGATAAACTTTGGCAAACCACTTCAGTATAAATTGAACAATTTTTTTAAAGAAATTATTCATTGAAATATTCTTTTATTCTTCTCATCGCTTCATTTATGTCTTTTTCGCTTCTGCCAAAAGACATTCGAATATGGCCTTCGCCAGATGGGCCAAAAGCCAGCCCCGGCACCACCGCCACCCGGGCTTTTTTCAATAAATCAATGGCAAACCGCCAAGACGCAGATTTAATTTTTGGAGGTTCGACCTCCATAGGAGGTCGAACCTCCTTATATTGAATAATTTTAGGAAAAATAAAATACGCTCCTTGAGG
This sequence comes from Candidatus Wolfebacteria bacterium CG_4_10_14_0_8_um_filter_39_64, assembly GCA_002784365.1. Taxonomy (GTDB): domain Bacteria; phylum Patescibacteriota; class Minisyncoccia; order UBA6257; family UBA9933; genus UM-FILTER-39-64. The sequence continues at coordinate 1,511 of PFKY01000004.1, forward strand.
TTTTTGATAAGAAAAAAATTCTGGTAAATCGTCCAAATGCCGGCAGATTAAATCGCGACGTTCCTGGTATTTTTGTCGGAATTCTTCAATTTCTTTGTCGGCAAAATCCAGGGCCGAAATGGCCGCGTATTGGGAAATGACCGGGCTGCAAGTTACCAAAGAGTCGTGGACTTTTACGATTTCCGAAACGTTTTCTTCATCGCTATGCAAAAATCCAATTCGCCAGCCAGTCATGGCATAGATTTTAGATAAACTAAACACTCTGATGACTATTTTTCTTAATTGCGGAATCTGCGCCAGAGAAAAAAAAGTAACTTCGTTATCATAGATAAAGTTCTTATAAACTTCATCGCAGATAATGAAAATTTTTCTTTTCCAGGCCAATTCCGCGATTTTCAACAAATCCTCTTTCGGAAAAATTGTACCGGTCGGATTATTGGGATTGCAAATTATAATGGCTGCCGTCCGGTTATTTATTCTTCTGGCAAGATTTTTAAAATCAATCCGCCAGCCGTCGGCTTCAATTAAATTAACAAAAATCGGCCGGCCAGCGGCGACTTTTATTGCCTCGCAATAAGAAGCATAACTTGGAGAAAAAAGAATAACTTCATCTTTTTTGCTATTAATTATTGAAATCAAACTTGCAGTAATCGCTTCGATTGAGCCGGCGGTGGCAATAATTTCTTTCTCAAAATCATAATACATTTCGCTTTCAGCCAATTTTTGCTCAATAGTTTCCCGCAACTCCGGCAGACCGTAAGTCAATGAATATTTTGCCACCACTCCCCTATTTAAAGCCTTTATCGCTGCTTTTTTAACGACATCCGGCGTATCAAAAGAAGGAATGCCCTGAGCCAAAGAAACTACATCCGGAATTTTGGCAGCCAAAAGTTCCATCTGCTTAATCGGCGAAAGTTTGATATTTTTGGTCCGAAGAAACATTTTATCTGATTACCTTAGCCACGGTTTTTACTAAACGTTTGTCAAATATTGAAGGAACAATTTTATTCGGATTTGGTTTTTTAATCAGACCAGCCAATGCGTAAGCGGCTTTCATTTTCATTTTGTCGGTGATTTGCCGGACTTGATGGTCCAAAGCGCCGCGGAATACGCCTGGGAAAACTAAGGCGTTATTTATTTGATTGGGAAAATCACTGCGGCCGGTGGCGACTATCGCAGCACCGGCTTTTTTAGCTACATCCGGCATAATTTCCGGAATCGGATTAGCCATGGCAAAGACAATCGCTGATTTTGCCATTTTTTTAACGTCAGAAGATAAAAGAACATTTGGTCGGGATAGACCAATGAAAACGTCGGCATTCTCAATTGCTTTATTACAATCGCCGGATAACTTTTTTGGATTAGTGATTTTCACCAATTCTTTTTTGTAAGGCAAAAGGTCTTGGCGTTTGGTTGAAATAATTCCCTTGCTATCAATAATGATAATGTTTTTTATGCTGGCCTTGAGCAATAATTTGGCGGTGGCTGCACCAGCTGGGCCAACGCCGCTGATGACAACTTTAAGATTAGAAAATTTTTTCTTGACGACCCTTGCCGCATTAACCAAAGCTGCCAAAACCACGATAGCTGTGCCATGCTGGTCATCGTGCATTACCGGAATATCAAGTTCTTTTTTAAGTCGTTCTTCAATTTCAAAACATCTGGGTGCGGAAATATCTTCCAGATTGATTCCACCGAAAGTTGGCGAAATGGCTTTTACTATTTCAATGATTTTTTCCGAATCCTGAGTGTTTAAAACAATTGGTATGGCATCAATATCGGCGAATTCTTTAAAAATAACTGCCTTGCCCTCCATTACCGCCAAGGCCGCTTCTGGCCCGATATTTCCCAATCCCAAAACCGCTGAACCGTCAGAAACAACAGCCACGCTGTTTCTTTTAAAAGTTAAATCCCTGACTAATTTTTTGTTTTTGGCAATAAGCGAACTGACCGCCCCCACTCCCGGCGTGTAAACCAAGGAAAGGTCTTTTAAATTCCGCAAAGGAATTTTACTGGCAACTTTTAACTTGCCTTGATGACGCTTATGTAAATTAATGGCTTTTGTTTTTAAGTCCATGGTAATTTTTATAGAAATATTTTACACATTTTATAATACAAGAAAATTTAAAAGATAACAACTCAACAAAAAGAGCGTTCAATTGATTGAACGCCCCGCCAGCATATAAATATGCCAACGCTTTAAGCCATCGCTTTTTCAATCTTTCCTCCGCCTTTGTGGATATAATCCACATTCCATTTGACGCTGGTTAATTATTATTATTTTGAGCGGAAAGGGTGGGATTCCCCGCCCGCCGCGGGCGCAGAACTTAATTATTCTGTCCATAGCGGAAGGGGCGAGATTCGAACTCGCGATGGGATTTCTCCCATAATTGCTTTCCAAGCAATCGCACTAGACCACTATGCGACCCTTCCGCCACGGACAGAATTGTAAATTATTTAACAAAATAAATATTTTAATTAGCCAGCCAAGCCATAAAATTAAGACGCGGGTCGTCTTCATTCTCAATTTTCCGAAAAATTTCTTTATAATCAAGAAATTTTTCTAAAGTTAAAGTTCCCTCTTTATATTCTTTGTAAATATTTAAATTGAGACTGTCCACGATATATAAATTTAAATTATCTTGTATGGAAGCAAAAACTGCGGCGCTATGCTATAGCATAGCGCTATGACATGTCATAGCAGAATGTC
>PFKY01000052.1 GCA_002784365.1 Candidatus Wolfebacteria bacterium CG_4_10_14_0_8_um_filter_39_64
GCCGAGATTCGGCTTGGTTGAAGTGAATTATAAGACCCTTGAGCGGAAAATCAGGCCTAGCGCTCTTCAATACGCAAAAATTTGCAAAACTAACGAATTAATTTTATGAACTGGTTTGTTATTACCGTTTTGGCGCAAATCATTTTAGGAACTTCGGCGGTTTTTGATAAGTTTCTTCTTAAGCGCAAATTTTTTGACCCTTTGGTTTATACTTTTTGGCTCGGCATTTTGGGAATTTTTGCTTTGTTGATTTTGCCTTTTGGTTCTATTCCAGCGCTTAATATCCTCATTATCGCTTTTGTTGCCGGCGCGTTTTCCGTTCTGGCAATGCTCTTTTTGTTTTACGCTCTCGATTATTCCGAAGCCTCAACCAGCCTACCTGTCATAGGCGGTTTTTCTCCAATTTTCACTTTAATCATCGGCTATTTTCTGTTAAATTCTTTTTTGGGACTTGGCGATTTAATCGGTTTTTGTTTTCTGATTCTTGGCGGTTTTGTTCTTTTTTTCATTGAGAAAAAAGAATTGAAATTTTTGTCTTTTATTTTTATCTTAATTTCTTCCCTGCTTTTCGGTTTTTCAAATGTTTTAAGTAAGGTCGTTTTCCAGGCTGGACCTTTTATCTCCGGATTTGCCTGGATTAAAATTGGCGGCGTAATTTTCGTTCTTTTGCTTCTCTTATATAAACCTTTTTCCCTAAGAATTTTTTCTTCCAGCCGCCAGGCCACAACCAGAAACCGTTTTCTCTATTTTGCCAACCGAATTTATGCCGGCGCTGGCTCAATTCTCGTTTATTTTGCCATTTCCCTGACGCATCCTGCTTTGGTCGACGCCAGCCAAAGTTTTAAATATGTTGTCATTTTTCTATGTGCTTGGATTTTCTTAAAAGAAGGTTTTGGGAGAAAAATTTTGGCGGGGAAAATTATTGCCACCTCTTTAATTATCTTGGGAATTTTATGGCTGGGTCTGATTGCTTATTCCCAAACTATACCGGTCAATCCGAATCGAAATATAGAATGGAACGTTACTTTTTCGGCTAAATTCAGCCGGCAGCTTGGTCTTGACTGGCAAAAAAACTACGAAGCAATTCTGAACGAATTAAAACCCAAAAAAGTTCGGCTGGTTATTTATTGGGACCAAACAGAAAAAGAACGGGGTGGATTTGATTTTTCCGAAACCGACTGGCTTCTGGAGAAATCAAGGGAATACAAAACGTCGGTAATTCTGACGCTGGGGATGAAAGTGCCAAGATGGCCAGAGTGTCATACTCCAGAATGGACTCAAAACCTGACGCCCGATGAAAAAGAGGAGGCTCTCCGCCAATATCTCAAAACCGTTGTTTCGCGCTACAAAGATAATTTAATTATTGAAATGTGGCAGATTGAAAACGAACCATTTTTGCTCTTTGGAGAATGTCCGGGCCGGTCTAAGGATTTTTTTGAAAAAGAAATTAGTACCGTAAAGTCAATTGATTCAAAAAGACCGGTTGTTTCAACCGACAGCGGCGAATTCGGACTTTGGTACAAAGCCGCAAAAGAAGGCGACATTTTTGGAACCACGATGTATCGGAAGGTTTACACAAAGTTACTGGGGCCATTTTTGGGAAATATCGAGTATCCGATTGGTCCGGAATATTTTCGATTAAAAGAAAAAATCGTCCGCTTCTTAATAAATGATTATAACAAACGTTTTATTGTTATTGAACTTCAAGGAGAGCCCTGGAGCCCCACGGAGCTTCAAGACCGCACCTACGAAGACCAGATGGAATTATTCAGTTTTGATTATTTTACTGATACAATTAAATATGCCAAGGAAACCGGCTTTGACGAATATTATCTTTGGGGCAGCGAATGGTGGTACTGGCTGAAAGAAAAACATAACGACAGCCGTTTTTGGGATTATGCTAAAACAATTTTCCAACCAATATGAAAAATAAATTTTATTTGGGCATCGACATCGGGGGAACAAAAATTAGAGGCATTTTGTTGAATAAATCACGAAATCAACGGCTTTTTGCCTTTCAAGTTAAAACGCCAAAAAATAGAAAATCATTTTTAGAAATTTTGGAAAAAGAAGTCAGAAAAATCCTTCAAAAAAGAAAAATCATCGGTATCGGCATTGGCCTTCCCGGCATTGTTGATGTCAGACGCGGCCTTTTTATTAAAGCGCCGAATTTGCCGTTTTTAAACGGCTGGCAGGCAAAAAAATTCTTTAAAAGATTCAGGGTTAAAACAAAATTTGACAATGACAGTCGCTGTTTTTTGCGCGCCGAAGCCTTTCTGGGAGCCGGGAAAAAATATAAAGACGTTATCTGTTTAACTGTTGGCACTGGTATCGGCGGCGGCATAATGATAAACCGCAAAATTTATTACGGTGAAAAATTCGGCGCCGGCGAATTCGGCCATATGATAATTAACAATAAAGGAACCCTTGAAAAACTTGGCGGTAAAGAGGCCTTTTTAAAGAAAAAAGATTATCATCAAGTTATCGGCGCCGGCATTGCTGACTTGATTAATGCTTTTGACCCGGAAATTGTTATTTTAGGAGGCGGTCCGGTGATGAGCGGGAGCGTCAAGATTAAAAAACTTAAAAAAATCGCCAATAGGTCCGTTATGTCGCCCTTAGCCAAAAAAACTCCTATTGTTAAAGGAAAATTAGGCGAATATTCCCAGGCTATCGGCGCCGCTTTATTATTCAAAATCAAACAATAAATTTAAAAATATGGTAATTACCAACTTTAAAAATTTAGCTAAAAATTCCCTTCGTAAAAAAGCCCTTTTGATTGCCGAAGCCGGCTATGAGGCGATTGATATTACAAAAACGGTCAGTCAAAAAATAAAATTCCAAAACAATAAATTATCCATTTGTAGCGCTATGACATGTCATAGCGTAGGTTTGGACAATTACAAAAATGTTTTTCTTATTGGCATCGGTAAGGGCTCTGCTTTGGCCTGTGCCTCTTTAGCCAAAATCCTAGACAAAAAACTAACTAAAGGAATTACCTTAGATATTCAAAGACCGAAATTAGAAATTAGAAATTTGAAATTAGAAATTTTAACCGGTACTCATCCCCTGCCTTCAAAACAAAACGTTGGGGCCACTCAAAAAATCGTCAAATTAGCCAAAAATCTGAAAAAAGACGATTTGCTCATTAATTTTATTTGCGGCGGCGGCTCGGCTTTGGCTTGCGGTTCGCAGAAAGAATTGAAAGATTTAATTTTAGTTACTAAATTATTGACAAAGAGCGGCGCGAATATCTTGGAACTTAATACCGTCAGAAAGCACCTTTCAGAAATTAAGGGCGGCGGCTTGGCAAAAATAGCTTATCCGGCTACCGTAGTTTCTTTAATTGTCTCAGACGTCATAGGCAATGATTTATCAATGGTCGCTTCCGGCCCCACGGTTTTTGACAAAACCACCAAAAAAGACGCTGAAAAAGTTCTAAGCAAATATTTCAATATAAGGACGTCCGACGTCCTTAGGACGTCGGACGTCCAAAGATTAATCCACGTTTTGAAGGAGACACCCAAAAACAAAAAATATTTCAAAAAAGTCAAAAATGTCCTTTTTGTCTGCAATCAAGACGCGGTTCTGGCGATGAACAAGAGAGCAAAAAAATTGGGATTTAAGCCGAAAATTTACTCTTTAGTGGTTAAGGGCGAAGCCAGGCATGCTCTGTTGCCAATGCTTAATAAAATTAAAGTCGGAGAAGCACTGTTGGCAGCTGGCGAGACAACCGTCACTCTTGATAACCGACCGGTCGGCAAAGGCGGAAGAAATATGGAAGCGGTACTTGGTGCAATTTCCAATTTTCAATTTCCAATTTCCAAAAATCTTGTATTACTGGCTTTTGCCACTGATGGCCGGGATAATACTGAGGCGGCTGGAGCCATTGCTGATTTTTCAACTTTGGAAAAAGCTAAAAAATTAAAATTAGAACCCGAAGAATTTCTTGATCAGAATAATTCTTTTGATTTTTTCAAAAAAACAGGCGATTTGATTTTTGCTAAGTCAAAAAGTTTTAATGTTTCGGATTTAATGATAATATTAAGGCAATAAAACTTATGGAATTCATCAAACAACTCAAAAAGGTTGGCATCGAAGACGTCCCGGAGGTGGGTGGTAAAAACGCTTCTCTGGGTGAAATGATTAGATATTTAGCGCCAAAAGGAGTGAAAATCCCGGGCGGTTTTGTGGTCACGGCCACTACCTACCGATATTTTTTAAAACAAACCGGTTTGGACAAATTTATTAAAAAAACGCTTCAGGGTTTAGACACTAAAAACTTTGCTGATTTGGCGGCCCGGGGAAAATTTATTAGAGAAGCAATTAAATCCGCCGAACTGCCAGACAATCTCAAAAAAGAAATTGTCAAAAATTACCAACTGATGGAAAAAGAATACGGTAAAAATGTGGATGTGGCGGTGCGCTCATCAGCCACGGCTGAAGACGTGCCGGAAGCTTCTTTTGCCGGTCAGCACGAAACTTTTTTGAACATCCAGGGCTCAGAAAATCTTTTGGAAGCGGTTCGCGCTTGTTTTGCTTCGCTTTTTAAAGACCGGGCTATTTCTTATCGGGTTGATAAAGGTTTCAGCCATCTTGAAGTGGCGCTTTCAGTCGGCGTAGAAAAAATGGTTCGTTCCGACTTGGGCTCTTCGGGGGTGATTTTTACCCTGGACACTGAATCCGGTTTTCCTAATATTGTTTTAATTAACGGCTCATGGGGTCTGGGTGAAATGATTGTTCAGGGAGAAGTAATACCCGATGAATTTTTAGTGTTTAAAAAAACCAAGGCGGTTATTGATAAACGATTAGGCGCCAAAAGCCGGAAAATGATTTATTCTGCTGGTCGCGGCATAAAGAAAACGAGAATTGTACCAACTTCTCAAAAAGAAAAAGAATCTTTTGTTTTAAACGACCAAGAAATTTTAAAACTGGCCGAATGGAGCGTTCTGGTTGAAGAACATTACAGTAAAAAATACAAAAAATGGATGCCGATGGACTTGGAATGGGCAAAAGACGGCAAAACCGGTGAATTGTTTATTATTCAAGCCCGACCAGAAACAGTTCATTCTTTACGCGATTTTTCAAAGATTAAAGAATATGCATTAGCGACAAGCGGCAAGAGACAAGGAACAAGGGCTGTTGTAAAAGGAACTTCTGTTGGCAGTAAAATCGCGGTAGGAAAAGCCCGGGTGATTTTGGATGCAAAAAACTTAGGCCAATTTAAGGCGGCTGAAATTTTAGTCACTGACATGACCGACCCAGATTGGGAACCGATTATGAAAATTGCCTCGG
>PFKY01000013.1 GCA_002784365.1 Candidatus Wolfebacteria bacterium CG_4_10_14_0_8_um_filter_39_64
CAAAACAACTTTTATTTAATGAAGAAGCGCGACAAGCGCTCAAAAAGGGTATAGACAAGTTGGCTGACGCGGTGCGGATGACTTTGGGTCCGCGAGGCAGGGCAGTAGTAATTGAAAAAGGTTATGGCGCGCCGCAGGTCACTTTTGACGGCGTGACCGTTGCCAAAGAAATTGAACTTGAAGAAAAATATGAAAATCTCGGCGCTGATTTTATCAAGCAGGCAGCGGAAAAAACCAACGATGACGTTGGTGATGGCACTACGACTGCCGTGGTTCTGGCGCATGTGATGATTGATGAAGGCGAAAGATTGATTCGCGAAAAAGGATTTAACGTCATTCGGCTAGCCGAAGAATTAAAAAAACTCAGTAAAGAAATCATTAAAAACCTGGAAAGCCAGAAAGAACTCATTAACGAAAGCAAAAAAATAAAAGAAGTCGCCACATTGGCGGCTAAAGACGGGGAAATTGGGAGATTAATTGCCGAAGTAATGGATAAGATTAAAAAAGACGGCGTGGTCACGGTTGAAGATTCCAACGCCATCGGCAATTCTTATGAAATTGTTGAGGGAATGCAATTTGACCGCGGCTATATTTCTGCCTATATGATGACGAATCCAGAGAGAATGGAATCTTCTTTGGAAGACCCTTATATTTTGGTCACGGACAAAAAAATCTCAGCCATCAACGAACTTCTGCCACTTTTGGAAAAACTGGTTCAGGCGGGCAAAAAAGAATTGGTGATTATTGCCGAGGAAGTGGAAGGCGAGGCATTGGCAACTTTAGTGGTTAATAAACTCCGCGGCATTTTCAACGTTTTGGCGGTCAAAGCACCTGGTTTTGGCGACAGACGGAAGGAAATGCTGGAGGACATTGCTATTGTTACTGCTGCCAATTTCATTTCCGAGGACTTAGGCAAAAAATTAGAAAATATTGAAATCTCTGATTTGGGTCAGGCGCACCGGGTAGTTTCCGATAAAGATAAAACCACGATTGTGGCTGGTAAGGGCGACAAGGGAAAAATAGATGACCGCGTCAATCAACTACGAGCGCAAATCAAAGCAACTGATTCGGAATTTGATAAAGAAAAACTACAGGAGCGTTTGGGTAAATTATCCGGCGGCGTGGCAGTAATTAAAATCGGCGCACCAACCGAGGCAGCCCAGAAAGAATTAAAACAGCGCGTTGAAGATGCGGTGGCTGCTACTCGGGCGGCAATGGAAGAAGGAATCGTGCCTGGCGGCGGCATCGCGCTTTTTAACACCATTCCCGATATAACTCCTCCAAAAATGGAAAGTGGCTCTGTTGAGGCAGCGACCTATTCAATATTGAGCCGCGCCCTTGAAGCGCCGCTTTTGGCAATCATCCAGAACAGCGGGGAAGAGCAAAATAATATAATAGAGAAATTGAAAGTTAACTGGGAAAAAAAGAACAGTTGGCTTGGTTTTAATGCAATGACGAACACTGTCAGCGACCTTAAAGAAGCCGGTATTATTGACCCACTGAAAGTTGTTAAAACCGCTTTTATTAACGCGATTTCAGTAGCAGCCAATTATCTGACTGTCGGCGCAGCCATCACTGATTTGCCGGAAAAGAAAGAGAAAGGAATGCCCGGCGGAATGCCAGGAGGAATGGGCATGGGAGAAGAGTACTAATTATACTAGATATTAAGCCCGGTGGTCGGATCACGATCTGATCATCGGGCTTTATTTATTCTGTTTTTATGATAAAATAAGAATTGTTTGAAAAGGTCGCAAAAATTAAGTAATTAGTAAATAATAATTAGAATAAAAATATGAATTATTTAAGTTTAACCAATATTATTATTGTTGTTGCTATCGTCATTGCCTTGTGGCTGATTTTAACCTTTAATGGTTTGGTGCGCAGGCGATATCGCGTACGAGAGGCGTGGTCGGACATTAATGTCCAGTTAAAGCGCCGGTATGATTTGATTCCTAATTTGGTGGAAACAGTCAAGGGTTATATGACGCATGAGCGAACGGTTTTTGAGAATGTGACTGAAGCCCGGACAAGGGCAATGGGCGCTCAGGGTAAAGATGAAAAGGCGCGTTCCGAGGATGTTTTAAGCAATATCTTAAAAACTCTTTTTGCGGTTGCGGAAAATTACCCGCAATTAAAGGCCAATGCTAATTTTTTGGATTTACAGAGAGAATTAGCTGACACTGAAAATAAAATCCAGGCAAGCCGTCGGTTCTACAATGGCAATGTAATGGATTACAACACCAAAACTGCAACTTTCCCGACCAATTTGATAGCCGGCATCTTAGGATTCAAAAAAGAGGAGTTTTTTGGGTTGGAATCTGAAACAGAGAAAAAACCGGTGGAAGTAAAGTTTTAATCAATGACCCTATACACTCAAAAATCTTCAAACATCCGGAAAACCTGGCTGCTTTTTACGCTTTTTTTGCTCATCGTCATCGGTATAGGTTGGCTTTTCAGCCGGATTTACGCTAATCCGTCGATTTTGTATTTCGCGGTTATTTTCAGCGTTTTGATGAACGTTATCGCTTATTGGTATTCGGATAAAATCGTTTTAAAGATGGCGAAAGCGGAACCGATTGAAAAGAAAGCCAGCCCGGAACTTTATAACATCGTTGAAAACCTTTGCATTACCGCCGGTTTGCCCCTGCCGAAAATTTATCTTGTACGTGAACAGCAACCGAACGCTTTTGCCACCGGCAGAAATTCCCAGCACGCCGTGGTGGCGGTTACCGAGGGTTTGCTTGAACGATTGGACAGAAGCGAATTGGAAGGCGTGCTTGCTCACGAATTATCTCACATTGGGAACCGCGATATGTTGTTGTCAACGGTTATTGTTGTACTAGTCGGGTTTATTTCTATTATTTCCGATATGTTTTTACGTTCCAGATTTTTTGGCGGATTCAGAAGCCGGGATAGTAGAGATAGTGGACGAGCCGGAGCGATTTTGATGCTGGTGGGTATTGCTTTAGCAATTCTAGCGCCAATTGCCGCAATACTAATGCAATTGGCAATTTCCCGCAAAAGAGAATTTTTGGCGGACAGTTCCGGGGCATTGCTAACCCGCTATCCCGAAGGATTAGCCAGCGCTTTGGAAAAAATCTCGTCTGACCAAACGCCGATGCGAGTGGCCAATAATACCACCGCCCATTTATGGTTGGACGACCCGTTTAGGGGGGAGAAAAAAACCTCGTGGTTGCATAAACTATTTATGACTCACCCGCCAGTTGAAGAAAGAATAAAAGCACTAAGAGGAATGGAAATTTAATTATGGAAAAATCGGGCAAGTTAAAATTGCCGCCATCTACAACGCCACCCAGTAGTAGTCCCGTTAAACAGGACACTACCGGGCAAGCCAAATAAGCTAAATAAG
>PFKY01000007.1 GCA_002784365.1 Candidatus Wolfebacteria bacterium CG_4_10_14_0_8_um_filter_39_64
TTGTAGTTTTTGGCTATCACAAACGTCGGGCTGGTGATTTTTTTCTTAATTCCCAAACCCCTCAAAAATCCCTGAACAAAAGTAGTCTTACCAGAACCCAATTCACCCATTAAAGCAAAAACCAAGGCGTTTTTTCTTTTAGTTTTGGCGCGTAAAAATTTTTTCGCCAAACCAGCAGCGATTTTTTGGGTTTCTTTTGACGAATCTGTTTTATAAGAATGCATAATAATAGTTCGGTACTATGCTATAGCATAGTACCCCAGTTATATATTTAGTCGGATGGCAAATTAAGTTTTCTAAGAATAATTACTGCCAAAAAAGCTAAAATTAAAGCCAGGGAAAGACCAATTAACAAATTTAAACCAAGAGAGGTCGTGTTGTTGATAGATGATTCATTTGAAGAAATATTGGCGATCACATTGGCGTTGAGATTAGCTTGAGGGATTGGCGATTTAGCTTTTTCAGCGCTTTCAAAGATATTGGCTTTGGCCGGGGTCGGCTTGTCAGTAAAAACAAATTGATTATTCTTGCGGATGAGGCTTTTGCCTTCAGGGGCGCTGCCTGTAAATTCCGCTTTATCAATTAAAGCGCCGTTTTGGTCGTAAAGAAATAGTGTTTCGCCGTTATTATTTAAAGAAATCTTGGTGGTTTTGTAATCAAGCAGTAAATATCCAGCCGGACCGAGTTCTTGGTTTTTTCCGCCCGTGGCGGATCCGCCTTGGCCGGAAAAAATAAAAGTTTTCCCCGAAGCATCTTTTATCTGCCAACCGCTAAAATTGACTGTTTCTTGACCGTTGTTAAATAATTCTATCCACTCGCCATCAGCGTCTTTGCCAACAGGATTAGGGAAGAATTCGTTGATTAACATTTTAGATTAAGATGTTTGTAGGCTGCTTCGGTAACTATTCTTCCCAGCGCTGTTCTCTGGAGAAAACCAAGTTTCATTAGATATGGTTCGTAAATTTCTTCAATCGTGCCTTTTTCTTCGCCCAAAACAGCGGCCAAAGCATTAACCCCTACTGGCCGGTTGTTAAACTTTTTGATGATAATTTCCAACAAGCAGCGCTCACAGGATTCCAGCCCTAAATAATCCACTTCCAAAAGTTTTAGTGTTTCAGAAGCAACTTCAGCATCAACAATTTTTGAATTATTGACCTCGGCGAAATCTCTGGCACGTTTCAATAAACGGTTGGCTACCCGGGGAGTAAAACGCGAGGCGTTAGCCAGTACCGAGATAGCGTCCGGGCTAAGTTTTATTTTCATTAATTTGGCCGAGCGCTCAATAATTGTTTTAATTTCGTCAAGATTATAGTAATCGAACCGGAAAATGGCTCCGAATCGGGAACGAAGGGGATTAGATAAAAGATTGGGCCGAGTGGTGGCAGCGATTAAAGTGAAGGCCGGTAAATCAAGAGAAATTACCCGGCTGGCTAAACTTTTGCCGACAACCAAAAAGAATTTTCGCGATTCCATTGCCGGATAAAGCATTTCTTCAACCGGCCGGGAAAGACGATGGGCTTCGTCAATAAAAAGAACGTCTTGATTTTCCAAATTTGAAAGAACAGCTGCCAAGTCAGAAAGTTTTTGCAGAGCCGGACCAGTAGCGACTTTCAAATTCGCTCTCATTTCTTTAGCTACCAAAGTGGCCAGGGTCGTCTTGCCTAAACCGGCCGGTCCGTAGAATAACAAATGGTCGGTTGATTCGTTTCTTTTCTTGGCAGCGGTCAAAATAAGATTAAGACCTTTTTTGACTTTTTCCTGGCCAATGTAATCCGGCCAAGATGTTGGCCGCAGGATGGAGTCAATGAATTTATCGTCGCTTTGAAATTTATTGTTTTTTTTCATAGTTTTTGGGGGTTGACCCCGTAACTCAACTAGTTGAGTTACGGGGTTGACTTTTTTTGTATAATATGCTATGTTTAAAACCTAAATTAGACCACCCGGACCTGTGGGCAAATCAAGGAATTTCTTTCAGTTTCCGGAAGACTTGGCTCTGGCTGTGTCTCTCCTCAAAGAAATTCTTTTAATCTCTTTCTACAACAGGAGTTTTTATTCTCGATTTCGAGAAGGTGCCCACAGATCCAGGTGGTTTTATTTACCCCAATTGGATTGGTCCGGTAATTCCTTCCACTTCTTCAAACGTAGTCGTCCCGGAAATTATTTTTAAAATTCCGTCCTGCTGCATAGTAACCATTCCCTGTTCCAAAGCAAACTTTTTTATGGCTGACTCGCCAGCTTGCTGGCCAATTAATTCTTCCAGGGTTTTGTGCGATGACGGGCCGGCACTCTCCGGGTCAATCAGCAATTTCTCATATTCGGGGTCGTTCAGAAAAAGTTCGTAGATGCCGATTCGTCCTTTATAGCCGGTATTATTACATTTGGCACACCCTTTGGGTTTGAAAATTTTGATTTCTTTGAATTTTTCCCGGTTTACCCTTTTTGGAATACCGGCTAAAAATTTTTCAATTTTATTTTTCAGGGTTCCGTCAATTTCCCCGGGAACTTTACAATCTTCACAAAGCCGGCGAACCAACCTCTGGGCAATCACTAAATTAAGCGCCGGCCCGATACTGGAGGCCTTCACTCCCAAATCCAGCAGCCGCGGGATGGCGCCAGCCGCTTGGTTGGTATGAAGAGTAGAAAACACCAAGTGGCCGGTTAAGGCAGCCTGGACAGCGATTTCGCCCGTTTCTCTGTCACGAATTTCTCCCACCAAAATCACGTCCGGGTCCTGACGCATTAGGGAACGCAGTCCATTGGCAAAAGTATAACTAGCGTCTTCGTCCACCTGGGTCTGCTCAATATCTTCAAGGTGGTATTCAATCGGATCTTCAATGGTGATAATTTTTATTTCCGGAGTTTTCTTGTGTTTTAAGAAAGCGTAAAGAGTGGTAGTTTTTCCGGAGCCGGTAGGGCCGGTATTTAGAATCATTCCATTGGGCCTTTTGAGTTCGGTCTTGATAATTTCCAAATCATCTTCCCGGATTCCCAAATCTGTCAAAGAAAGATTAATGGCTTCGGGGTCAAGCAATCTCATCACCACCACCTCGCCAAATTCTGAGGGCGCTGTCGCCACCCTGACTTCTATTTCCTTTTCCGGAAGTTTAATGGTGAAGCGACCATCCTGGGGCTCGTCATGAATATTAATTTTTAAGCCCGAAAGCAACTTAATCCGGGAAACTAAACGGCTGTAAATGTCTTTTTTGATTTCATTAAAAACATCCTGAAGCAAACCGTCAATTCTTAACCTTAATTTGACGTTGTGTTCGGTTGATTCAAAATGAATGTCCGAAGCCCGGTTGGCTAAAGCGCCGGCCAAAATAATCTCCAAGATTTCGCCCGCCTGGCTTGCCTCGGCATTTAATTTTTGAACCGAACTTTTGATATTTTCCAATGAGGTCAAAATATTTCCGAGTTCAATCAATTTTTGTTCTTCAATTCTGACCCCGCCGATAATCTCTTTGGCTTTTTCAGGAACAAATTTGTAAAAATTCCAGATATGCCGAAGCCCGCTTAAAGAAACAACAAAAACAGAAGGTTGATAGCCTTCTGATTTTAATTTCTGAATGACTTCCTGGGCCAAAGCATCGCTTGGATCAAAAGCTGCCACCGCCACTTTTTTCTCTTGGGCTTCAATAGCGGCAATTTTAGCTTTTTGGCTGGCTTCTTGAGGAATCAAGGCTAAGGCCTCGGTGTTTATCGGCGTGGTGCTCAGGTCAGCATAAGGGTAGCCGGTCTTGGCTGCTCTTCGCTGAGCATCTCTTTCTTCAGCTGACCGCTGCATCTGAGCTAATTTCTCTTTGATTTTAGTTAAAGGATTTTTAAATTCGGCCATTACATAAAATATAAAACAGAAAGAAGAAAAAAGCAAAGATAAATTAAAAAAAGAACCCCTCCCTCGATTATTGTTTCAAATCGAGGAAGGGGCAATAAAGGAAAGGAAGGAGGTGGGATTATGGACACTGCTATGGAACAGGATGAGGAAAAAGAGCTGTATATTGAAAGGCACAGCAGCGAAGGTGATACATTGTTTTGGGGGTAAAACAATGTTGAGAAAGTGGTAAAAAATGGATTCGCTGCTGGCCTCGTTTTTGATTTTTAAAAAAGCTGGTGGCTTTACCAATTATTACTATAGACCTTTTTATAAATTTTTCAAGACCTTGGGATTGACAAAATCTTAAAAATGTGTATAATTAAAGGCAGAAATAATTGATAAAATCATAAGGTCATAAGGAAAAATGAGGGAAGGAGGTGATTAGAATGAAAAAGTTATTAGTCATTAGTCATTGGTTATTGGTCATCGGGTTATTGGTCGGTTGCGCCCACGTCCAGATGGACCCCGCCGGTCCTCGAAACGAGCGCGAAGCATTTCCGCTTCGCAACCAGGATCCAAGATGGGGCGTCATCGTCAACGAGGGGACGGCCCATCTGAATATTTTTATTTACGACGAGGCGGGTCGTTTGGTTGAACAATCTTATTTGTCTGGTGTTAATCGTTTTTTCACGATTAATGGCCAAACTGTCCCGCGCTACTGGATTCGGCAGCTGGAAATTGGTAGTTACCTGGTAGAAGTCTATCCCTTTTACTACCAAACCGATATCGCTAATTTCATTGTTGGCGCACCAATCCGGTATCGAGTGGATTTACCGAAACAAGAGACCTGGATTTCTGTTAGTAGAAGCCCTACTGCTTACTACGACTGGGGTTATTACGGAATTGGCGGAACATACAGGCACTGGGGCTGGATTCTCCGGCTCAATGGTGGCTATGTCCCGGAAACCGCGCATGGCTTGCCTGGAGTGAAATTTAATTTCCTTGGAAATTAAATTTCAGATGAGGAGGTGTAAGAATGAAATTGAAGTGGTTAGTACACTCAAATCTAAAAGAAGAAGATGAGCTACGACCAGTAGATGGTATAGCGCGAGGCGTGATTTGGGGAATATTAATTTGGGTAATGATAATATTGATAATATTCCTTACTAGTTGCGCTACCGGCGCTAAGAAAACCGCTCAGGAGCCGTTTCACGCGGAATCCGGCGCCGGGATAACCATTTGGAAAATTCCAATTGTCGGAATTGGCGCTTGGGGTCAGGATAGTTGGGGTTCAGGTGCGCCTTCGGTGATTGTACATAAATACAATTATCAAGCGCAACCGCCGGCTTTAGCGCCCGGAGCGCCGCCGAGTCTGCCTGATAAAGCCCCGGGAATCGTGGACTATCAGACTATCTACGGGTCGGCCTGGGACGATCCGACGCTAGTCATCTTTAAAAACGATTCGTACCGAAAGATACGGATCGGAATAGATGGTCAGCGACCGATTGTCTTGGCACCCTATGGTGCGACTGCCGATCTTCACCTTGGGGTTGGTGAACACCGAGCCCGGCTGATAATTGAAAAACCTACGGCTGCTCATGGCGCGTTTGAGGTAATTCGGTTCTTGCCGATTTCTATCCGACCCGAAGGTCAGGCCCAAATTTTCCACCTTTATGATTATTAGCGGGTAACCGCTGACTGTGTAGCTCTACGGGTTTGTTATAGATCAACTATAGCAAATTCGTAGGGCTTTATTTTTTTGTCAATTACTCTAATATCGTACGATCGTAAGATAATAGAGTAATTATGGATTAAGGGCAAATTAAAAATGTGAATGGGTTAGCGCATTCGCATAAATTTCTTGCACTTTTGTTCAAAAATTTATAAAATAACAGCTATGTCCGGACATTCCCACTGGAGTGGCATCAAACACAAAAAAGGAGTGGCTGACCAGAAACGCGGTCAGTTGTTTTCAAAGTTGCTGAATGCGGTTTCAATTGCGGCACGGACTGAATCAAATCCCGAATTCAATCCTCGACTGCGGACCGCCGTTGAAAAAGCCAAAGAAAGCAAAGTACCGCAGGAAAATATTGAACGAGCGATTAAGCGCGCCTCAGAAGACAAAAATCTGGAAGAGTTGATTATTGAGGCCTACGGCCCAGAAGGAACAGCGATTTTAATTGAGGCGATTACTGACAACAAAAATCGGACCATTGCCGAAATAAAAAAAGTTCTTGATGAAAATAGCGGCAAAATTGCCGAGCCGGGCAGCGTGCGCTGGGCTTTTGAACAAATTAAAACCGAATCAGGATTGGGCTGGCAGGAAAAATTCAAACAACCGATTTCAACCGAGGCCCAAGAGAAACTCCAAAAACTTATTGAAGAATTACTGGAACAAAATGAAGTCCAAGAAGTTTATACTAATACATGAAAATCATCGGCATTGACCCAGGTAGTGCCAGAGTCGGCTATGGAGTAATTGAGAAAAAAAACAACGGCCTTAGATTCATTAGGGCCGGATTATTAAAAATCTCGTCTAAAGACAAAGGCAAAAGATTACTCGAGCTGGAAAAATCCTTCTCGCAACTGTTGAAAAAAGAAAAACCAGATTTGGTGGTTTTGGAAAAACTTTATTTTATGAAAAATATGAAAACCGCTCTTGAGGTGGCTCAATCCCGGGGCGTCTTGACATTAACGATAATCAAATACAAAATACCCTTATTGGAATATACGCCCTTGGAAATTAAGCAAGGCGTTACCGGTTATGGCATGGCCGATAAAAAAAGCGTTGCTAAAATGGTAAATAAAATTTTAAAAATTAAAAAAATCAGCAAGTACGATGACATGACCGATGCCTTGGCAGCGGCAATTTTGGGAAGCGATAAAATAAAATTTGGATTTTAAACCCCGTTAGAAGTCTATTACAGAAAAAATCAAAAAGATTTTTTCTGTAGGAAAATAAAGAAGCTTCGAAAAATATTGTGTGTCATCAATGTCATCAATAAAGAACATAAAAAATAGTTGGAATGACTTCTAACGGGGTAAATTTAACTTAAAAGGTCGTTTGATTTATCGTAAATTACAATGGCTACTAAATTAAATCTTTTAAATCCATTGAAATTACAAGTTCCGGACGATGACATTATAGGCGACGAGGAAAAGGAAAAAGAGGAGGAAAAGGAAGAAGAGGAGAAAGAGGACTTCGATGCGGAGCCGGGCACCAAAAAGGAAGAAGAAGATTATTTTGAGTAATAAAAATTGGAGTGATTAAAAAAAAGAGTTTTGTGCTTAAGCTTATAGGGCTGTTTTTATTGGCCATTTTTGGGTTGGTTTTTTGGGGATTAATGGTAATCACAAAAATGGCCAAAGAATTACCCAACCCCGAGCAATTCGTTAATCGTCAAATCAGCCAGTCCACCAAAATTTATGACCGCACCGGCCAAATTTTGCTTTATGAAATCCACGGCGAGGAAAAAAGAACTACTATCTCTTTTGAGGAAATTCCCGAATACGCCAAACAGGCGACCCTTGCCATTGAGGATCAGGAATTTTATCGCCATTCGGCTTTTGACTGGCGAGCCATTATCCGGGCCTTTGTGGTAAATATTATCAAGGGTCGGGTGGTTCAGGGCGGCTCCACCATCACCCAGCAATTGGCCAGAAACGCCTTTTTATCCCCGGAACGGACTTATACCAGAAAAATTAAAGAATTAATCCTGGCCCATTGGATAGAACAACGTTATTCCAAAGACCAAATTTTAAATCTTTATCTAAATCAAATCCCTTATGGCACCAATGCTTACGGCATTGAAGCCGCCTCTCAGACGTTTTTTTCTAAGCCAGCCAATGACCTGACCCTAAGCGAGGCGGCTGTTTTGGCTGCCTTAGTAAAGGCGCCCTCATATTATTCTCCCTGGGGCATCCACCAAGACGAATTAGAGCAGCGGAAAAATTACGTTTTGGAACAAATGTTTAAGTTGGGATTTATTGACGAGCAGCAGAAACAGCTGGCCCAAAACACCAAGCCGAAATTCAGCAATCAAAGTATCGGCTCAATCAAAGCCCCTCATCTTGTAATGATGGTTTATGATTATTTAAGCGGCAAATACGGAGAAGATGTGGTGGAAAAGGGAGGATTAAGAGTTATTACTACTCTTGACTGGCCGCTGCAAGAATTGGCGGAAAAAACGGTTAAAGAAGGAGCTGAGAGGAATACCCAATTGTACCAAGGTAAAAATGCGGCTTTGGTAGCCCAAGACCCAAAGACCGGTCAAGTTTTAGCCCTGGTTGGCTCCAAAGATTATTTTGATGTGGAAAATGAAGGTAATTTCAACGTGGCGGTTCAAGGTTTGCGACAGCCGGGCTCAGCTCTTAAACCCTTCGCCTACCTCACTGCCTTTCAAAAAGGTTATTCTCCGGAAGCGGTAGTTTTTGATTTGCCGACTGAATTTTCTTCCTATAATAATATTTGCCCGTTAACCAATATTAATTTTAATGACGATAATCCGCTCTGTTTTCATCCGGAAAATTTTGACGGACGATTCCGAGGGCCGGTTAATCTTCGTACCGGCTTAGCCCAGTCAATTAACGTGCCTTCGGTTAAGGTGCTTTATTTAGCTGGTTTGGCTGACACTCTAAAAACCGTTCAGGCCTTTGGTCTTACCACCCTAACTAACCCAAGTCGTTACGGACTCTCTCTGGTTTTGGGAGGCGGCGAAGTTAAATTAATAGAAATGGTTGGTGCTTATTCGGTTTTTTCTCAGGAAGGAATTAAACATCATCAATCTTTAATTCTGGAAGTAAAAGACTCTCAAGGAAGAATTCTGGAAAAATACCTTGATCAGGCCACTCAAGTAGTTGAACCTCAGTACGCTAAAATCATTAACAACATTCTTTCTGATATTGAAGCCCGCTCCGGACTTTTTCAAAATAGCCTTAATCTAACGGTATTCCCCGACCGGGAAGCGGCTCTAAAAACCGGAACCACCAATGATTACAAAGATGCTTGGGCAATCGGTTATACTCCAACCCTGGTAGTTGGGGTTTGGACCGGTAATAATAACAACAAACCAATGCAGAAACAAGCTGGCAGTATTTTAGCCGCAGTGCCGATTTGGCACGCTTTTATGAGTAAGGCTCTGGAAAATCAACCGGCTGAATTTTTTAATAAACCCGAGGCCGCGCCCCAAAATAAACCGATTTTATGGGGAGAATATATTTCAAACGGTGAAGCTCATGATATTCTTTATTATGTGGACAAAAATAATCCCCTGGGTCCTCAACCACTAAACCCCGAATCAAATTCTCAGTTTTGGAATTGGGAGTTGCCAGTTAAGGCGTGGTGGCAACAACAACTGCCGGGCTAACCGGACTTTATCGGCATTAGAATGTAAAAATAAGAAATGTCAGCCGGCGATTTAATCAAAACCGGTTTGTTGTCGCCATTCAATCCCAAGAATATATTTTCTGAATCTAAAACCCTTACTCCGTCCAAAAGAAAACGCCAATTAAAAACAATTTCCAGCCCCGCACCCTTAATTTTGGTCGGTATTAGATACTGATTTTCCCCCAATATTTGACTGGAAGAAAACACCTCAATGTTTTTGGCGTTCTCTTTAATTAAAACCTTTATTTCATTAAGCCGGTCAGTAAAAGAACTGGTCAGTTTCAAGGCGTTAATCAATTGTTCTTTGTTTAGCACAATTTCGGTTTCAAATGACTGAGGAATAATGGATTGATAATTGGGATAGTCGCCGCTTATTAATCTGGAAATAATTTCTGAATTCTCTGTTTTGAAGAGTACCTGATTCCGGTCAAAATAAACACTTATTTGGCCGTCTTCTTTTTTAAAAATTCTGATAACCTCTTGGATTGTTTTTAAAGGAATAATTACTTTTAATTCTTGCTCAATATTGGATTTAAATTGGGTGTTAACGATGTTTTTTTCCGCCAACCTGAAACTATCCGTGGCTGCCAACTTCAAAGAACTTACCTGGAAGTCAAAAAGAATACCGTTTAATTCGGGTTTAACTTCGGAAATTTGGCTGGCGCTGATTACGGAAGATAATGATTTTTTAAGGACTTCGGTGGAAATTTCCAGAAAAGATTGATTGGTAATTTGGGGAATAATGGGAAATTCCTCTTTTTTATTTCCCTGAATTTTGGCTTGGTAGTTGTCGGTTTTTACTATTAAATAATTATCTTTATCTTCTATATTAATTCTTTCGGTTTGGAGATTATTAATTATGGAATTAAAAATATTAAAAGGAACCGTCAGACTGCCGCCCTCAATGACTTTTCCGGGGACAAAACTGGTAATAGCCATCTCCAAGTTAGTCATTGATAGCTTTATTTTATTATCAACGGTTTCTATTAAGCAGTTTTTGAGAATCGGCAGGGTTATTGAGCCGCTTTCAGCTCCAATTTTGTTAATTGTTTCCAGTCCGAATTTTAGATGATTTTTTAAAATTATTATTTTCATATAATTTTACTACTAATATTTATTATTAAATTTAATTAGTCGTAGTAGTAATAGGCGGTGTTAACTTGTTAACTTCTTTTAAAATTCATATCGGGTCTCAAATCTCACTCTTTTAAAGATAACATGATATTAAATAATTGTGGAAGAATGATGGATATCATCAACCCTTATGGATAACTTCTTTGATTAAAATAATTTTTTGGTTAAGACTTTGATTTTTACTGATTTCTCGGGAAATTTTTCCGCAGGAATAAATAGCTGTGGTGTGGTCTCTTTTTCCTAGTTTTTCCCCGATATCCGGATAAGACATATCCAATAAATCCCTAAGGAGAAAAGCAACCACTTGGCGTGGTTCAACAACACTTTTTTTTCTGGAACGATTGGTTAACTCAGGAAGAGTAATTTCATAAAAATCAGCCACCGCTTTAATTATTTGACTGGCAGTGATATTTTTAGATGACTGCTGAATTATATTATCTATAATTTCCTCAATTACCTTAGTGGTTAACTCAATATTTTTCACTTCCCGGTAAAAAATAATTTTATTCAGGATTCCCTCAATTTCTCGGATGTTTCTCTGGATCTTATTAGCAACTAATCCACAGATTTCTTCGGGAAGATCGGCATTTTTTTCCTGGAGCTTGGTTTTTATAATTGCCATCCTCATTTCGTAATCAGGATAGGTGATGTCGGCAATCATTCCGCCTTCAAACCGGGAACGTAATCTTTCCTCAAGCGTCGGGATGGCGGCTGGCGGCCGGTCAGAGGAAATTATAATCTGCTTATTATTTTCATAAAGAACGTTAAAGGTGTGAAAAAACTCTTCTTCGCTTCTTTCTTTGCCACCGACAAACTGAATGTCGTCAATAATCAAGACGTCAACATTCCGGTATTTTGATTTAACGTCATCCATTCTTTTGTTCCGGATGGCCCAGACAACGTCATTAACAAATTTTTCAGAAGAAACATATTTCACCTTAATTTTATTTTTGTAAAGATTCTTGATTTCATTGCCAGCCGCTTGAATAAGGTGGGTTTTGCCCAGTCCCGTCCCGCCGTAAATGAAAAGCGGATTATATTTTTTACCGACATCTTTAATGACCGACTGGGTAGCCGCATAAGCCAATTCATTGGAAGACCCGACCACAAAAGAATTAAGGGTATAGCGCGGATGAAGATTGGTTTCGGGATCAACTTTGAGTTCCGGTAAAGTCGTTTGACGATTTAAAATAGTTTTAGATTCTAATTTAATTTGAGGCGACTGCTGTTCAACCAAAACCGTGTATTCAACTTTTTTAATTGTTTCGTCCAAAGAGTGGAGCGTTTCCAAAATCATTTTATGATATTTATTTTCAACCCACTCTTTGGCGAAATTGTTAACCAGGCCCACCACTATTCGGCCGTCTTCTTCTTTTTTTACGAGACGGCTTTTTTTCAACCAGGTAAGAAAATTCGGCCGGGAAATCTGAAGTTCCAATTCTGCTAAAGTCGATTGCCAAATTTGATTAAGGTCCATGGTTTTAAAAATTAGCCGCAAAATAGAGAATAGAATTTTAATTTATTATTATTTTAATTTAAGAACAAGTCAACCCCGTTAGAAGTCCTAGGCAGAAAAAAATTACTAAATTTTTTCTGCTTGGCACACAGACTTGTGTCATACAAATTTTAAGACGGACCTCTAACGGGGTCAAATGCCCGATATAAGACAAATTGTTGATTATTTGGGGATAACTATTTCGATTTTTGTTTGATTTTTAGCGTTTGATACTTTATATTTATATCATGCCGAAAAGAACCTATCAACCGAAAAAGAGGAAAAGGGCCAGAACCCACGGTTTTCTGAAAAGAGCGAGAACAGCCGGCGGAAGCGGGGTTTTGAAGAGAAGGCGGAGAAAGGGAAGGAAGGTAATTGCCGTTTAAAGAGACGCTATTTTATGTTGGCCAAAAAATTTCGTCTTCCGATCCAGTCGTGGATGAACCCCATTAGAAATAAAATTTCTAACGGGGTGAAAGATAAAAACAAAAAGGCAATTACTAAAAAAGGTAATTTTTTTATTGTGAAAGTCCTGCCCAATAATTTGGGCTTCAGTCGGTTTGGGGCGATAATCGGTTTAAGGACCGCGAAAAAAGCCTCCCGACGCAATTACCTGAAAAGAACAATCTTTGATTTCATCCGCTTGAACAATTTTCATCTAAGGCCCGGAAAAGATTTTCTGATAATCGTTTTGCCGGCTGCCGGTCAATCGGCAAAGACCGACATTGAAAAAGAATTAAATTTATTATTATCATAATTTATGGCTAATCTATTTCACGAAATTTTATATCGTCCCCTGTTCAACGCATTGATATTTCTTTATCAAAACGTTTCTTTTCACGATTTAGGAGTGGCTATTATTTTTCTGACAATTATTATCCGGCTGATTTTATTCCCTCTGTTTTATAAAGGCGCCAAAGACCAGGCAATTATGCAGCGCTTGGCGCCCAAAATTAAAGAAATTCAAAACAATCATAAAAATGACCGGGAAAAACAAGCTAAGGCCTTAATGGACCTTTATCGTCAGCACAAAGTTAACCCTTTTTCCGGCTTTTTATTGCTTCTTATTCAATTGCCGATCCTAATTGCCCTTTATCGGGTTTTTCTGAGTGGGTTTTCGGCCGAAATCCTAAGCAATTTATATTCTTTTATCTCGACTCCCGATGTTTTAAATTACACTTTTTTGGGAGTTATTGATTTGGGCAAAAGAAATATTTTTATTGTCATTGCCGCCGCCGTTGTCCAATATTTTCAGGGAAAACTGTCAGTGGTAAAAACCAACAAACCCCTTAAAGACCTGACCACGACCGAAAGGATGAGCCGACAGATGATTTACTTCGGGCCTATCCTGACGATAGTTTTTTTGTATTTTTTCAATCTTCCTTCAGCTGTGGCTCTTTATTGGTTGACAACTTCCGCTTTTTCGGTTATTCAACAGATGATGATTAACAAAAGAATTTCCAAAAATTTTGATGGAACAACTACAAGATAATTTAAAAAAGTTAATTGGGCTGATGGGCTTTACCGATTTTTCCGTTAATTACGAAGAAGGAAGCAATCGTTTTTTGATTTTTATCAACGAGGGTGATTTTTTTAAAAAGTTTCTCCCGAGCTTTGTCACCAACTTGAATTATTTAGTCAGATTAATGGCCAGTAAAACCGGTGAAGAGAGGACGGCCTTTATTGATATAAATAATTACCGCCGAGAACGAGAAGGTTTAATTTTGGAATTAGCGCGAGCAGCTGCCCGGAAAGCTGCCGCCACAAAACAAGAAGTGCCTTTGCCGGCAATGAACGCCTATGAGCGTCGTCTAATTCATTTGGAACTATCCTCTCATCCCGATGTCCGGACCGAAAGCGTTGGTGAAGGAAGAGATAGATATATAATAATAAAACCCATCCAGTAAGTTCACTGAATCCTACTTATTAAACTTTTAAATCCCAATTTCTCGAAGTAAGAAATAAGATTTTCTTTCGGCAAACTCTCGCGCTTTAATTCGGAAAGATCTCTGACATCAAGAGGAGCATCGCATTTTAGTTGGGCTAAATTTTTTGAAAGCAATGCTTGTTCCTTGAATTTGGTAATTTTGAGATAATTTTTATCCAGCTGGCCGTTTTCCAAAAAATTTTCCAAACTTTTATATTCTTTAATTAAAGGAATGGCGGTTTTCGGTCCAATGCCGGGCACGCCCGGAATGTTATCCGAGGGGTCGCCGACCAAACCCTTGAAATCCGAAATTTGATTAGGAGCTAATCCTTGATAACGTTGTTTTACCGCCTCCTCATTGTAAATTATCGTGTCGCTGATGCCCTTTTTAAAGGTTTCCGAGACGATCTTGTCGTCTTTTACTAATTGAAGCGAATCCAAATCGCCGGTTAAAATCACAATTTTTAAATCCGGTATTTTTTTAAAATTTTCAACCGCTGTTCCAATTAAATCATCGGCCTCAAGC
>PFKY01000048.1 GCA_002784365.1 Candidatus Wolfebacteria bacterium CG_4_10_14_0_8_um_filter_39_64
ATATTTTCTTATGGCAATAGTTGAGGAAATCACTCCCAAAGCAACGCCCAAAAGCAGTTGGTAACCTAAAATACCGATTAAGTTAGAAGTAAAATAAGACCAGAGATTCATTTCCGAAATGAAAATTTTAATGTAGGGAGAAACAAAATAGACAATCGGAGCGGCAATAATCACGCTTAAAACTCCGGCCAATAAACCGTAAATTATTCCCTCCACCACATAAGGACCCCTGATAAAAGAATTGGAAGCGCCCACCAGTCGCATAATTCCGATTTCTTCCCGACTGGAATAAATGGCTAATCTAATAGTGTTAAAAGTCACGAGCACCGCTATCAAAGCGAGAAAAACAATAAGGACAAATCCCCCTTTCTCGGCCGTATCAATTATTTTACCCAATCTTTCAATCACCACGGCGTTTTGCGCATAAGTAACTTTTTCAAACCAGATTTTAGAATGGGTTTTGTCAAGATAATCGGCAATGGTGACATAGTCTTTGGGGTTGTGGGCTTTAATATTTAACGAAGCCAATAGCGGATTTTCCTTCAGCTCTTTAAGGGACTGGGCAATGGTCGGGTCGTCGGCGTGGCGCTGACGAAAAATTTCCAACGCCTGATCGCGGGAAATATATTCAATACTTTTGACCTCGGCTAAACTTTCAAGCGATTTTTTTATTTGTAAAATGTCATCTTCCGGGGTATCAATCTTGAAATAAACGCTGATGTCTATTTTGTCCTGAATGGCTTCCAGTGCAGTTTTGGTTAAAACATTAAAAATCATCAGACCTTCAAAAACCAACAAGGCCAGCACTATGATGGAAAGCGTGGCCGTGGACAACCAGCCATTCCGCCAAAATCCCAGAAATCCGTATTTAATTATGCGAAAAAGAGTGGTTAGCATTACATTAAAATGTATTTTCCTTTTTCTTCGTCTCTAGTAATTCGGCCGTTTTCCAAACTAATGACTCGGTGGTCAAGATAATTGATAATGTCTTTGTTGTGAGTGGCCAAAATTATGGTTGTCCCCAATTCGTTGATTTTCTGAAGCAGCTTGATAATTTCCCAGGTGTTCATGGGGTCCAGATTCCCGGTCGGCTCATCGGCGACAATAACGTCGGGGTGATTTATCATTGCCCGGGCAATCGCCACTCTCTGTTTTTCGCCGCCCGAAAGTTCTTTCGGGAAATTAGACGTTTTATCTTTTAGACCAACCATTTCCAATGCCTGAGGGACAAATTTTTTAATGTCTTTTTCAAGACGACCGGCTACTTCCAAAGCAAAAGCCACATTCTCAAAAGCGGTCTTATTATGTAAAAGTCGGAAGTCCTGGAAAATAACGCCGATACGACGCCGCAGTTGCGGCAAATCTTTGTGTTTTAATTTATTAACGTCGTAAGAGCTAAAAACCACCCGGCCCTTGCTTGGCCTTTCTTCGCCAATCAATAATTTTACAATCGTTGACTTGCCGGCGCCGGATTTTCCGACAATGGAAACAAATTCCTTTGGGTTAATGGTAAAAGTGGCATCCTCTAGGGCTATTGATTGATGGGCATTACTATTATAAATTTTAGAAACGTTTTGAAAAATAACCATTGTTTATTTATTATACCCTATCTTATATAGGGACATCAAGTAGGTAATTTTTTGTCATGAACTTATTCCTTATTTTACTTCGCTTTCTATAAATAAATCCAAATTTCCTTCCAAAACTTCCTCGGCCCGACTTGTTTCAACGCCGGTTCTATGGTCTTTGACTAATTTGTAAGGATGAAGCACGTATGAGCGGATTTGACTCCCCCATTCCGGCTTTACTTTGACGCGTAATTTATCCAATTCTTTTATTTGAGTGTCTTCCATCAGTTTCAGTAATTTCGCTTGAAGTAATTTCATTGCCCGTTCGCGGTTTTGGACCTGAGAACGTTCAACTTGGGAGGCAGCGGTTAAGCCGGTTGGTAAATGAACAATTCGAACCGCGGTTTCCACTTTATTGACATTCTGACCGCCCGGACCGCTGGAACGGAAAAATTCTATTTTTAAATCCTCGGCTGGAATTTTTAATTCGTCTTCTCCCTCCTTGGTGGATAATCCGCTCAATTCCGGCAACACCTCAACCAAAGCAAAAGAAGTATGTCTTTTTTTCTCTGGTGAAAAAGGCGAAATTCGTACTAAGCGATGCACGCCGGCCTCTTTTTTAAGATAGCCGTAGCTATAATCCCCTTTTATTTCGAAAGTAACGTTTTTTACCGGATGCCGGCCTGTTTTTGACTGAAAATCAGCTAAACTTTCATTAATTACTTTTGTCTTCCAGCCGCGTTTCTCGCAAAATTTTGAGTACATCTCAAAAAGCATAGCTGCCCAATCCTCGGCGTCATCTCCGCCAGCACCGGCGTAAATTGAAATAATCGCCGACTGCTTGTCATATTTACCGGTAAATAATCTTTCTATTTCCAATTGACGGAGTTTATTTTCAGCCAATTCTAAATTTTCCGTCTTGTCCAGCAATTCTTCGGTTTCGTTAAAGCGTTTGATTAAATCATTCAGTTCGCCTGTTTCTTTAATTTTTGCATCAGCAATTTCCCGGTTTTTCCACAAATCGGGGTCGGAGAACTCAAATTCCAGCTCTTTAAGACGATTTTTCTTGGCTTCTACGTCAAAGCCACCCGGCTAAACGCCGGGCCCGTTCTTTTAATTCTTGAAGCTGTTGTGATAAATCTTTATCCATTGATTTAATATTAGCTCATTTTGATAAATTTTTCAATTGGGAAAAATGCTTTAGAAATATTTTGGCATCATTGAAAACATAAGATTTCAAATTTTTTAATAATTTTTCTATATGAAATGAAATTTTTGAAGAATCAACTTCCTTATTTTTGGCAAAAAAGCCGATATGCTTCAGAGGGGTATGAGTCGTTTTTTGATTTTTAAAAATCAGCCGGTAAAATTCTTCAAAATCTTTCTTGGGGACACCATTTTCGGAAAAAATTTTAACAAGGGATTTTTTTAAAAGTTTGGTGTTAAAAATGACATCGTCGAAATCAATAAAAATTTTCATATTTATTTTAGTCAAGTCTTTCACGATCGTGAAAGACTTGACTAATTGAGGCAATCACTACTCCACAAAATTAAATATTAAATAATGGCCTTGATAAAATTCTTGTTTTCTTATAATTCCAAAAGAAACATCAGCGTTTTGGCCAATTTATCCGGGTCATGGCGGATAAAAGACCGTTCTTCTGATAAATGATCGGCTTTGCTGAATTTTAACTGTTCGGTGTTTAACAGCGGAGTTAGAATAATTTT
>PFKY01000045.1 GCA_002784365.1 Candidatus Wolfebacteria bacterium CG_4_10_14_0_8_um_filter_39_64
CCGGTCGTGGTAGTCATTGCTCTTTTGGCCGGTTCGCAAATCGCTGGTCTTGTTGGAATAATTTTGGCTGTGCCGACAGCCGTGGTGCTTCAGGAAGTGATTGAAGATTGGGAAAGAAAAAAATTGAAGACTCAAAGGTTAGAAATGAGCTAATGGAAAAATTTTACATAACTACTCCTATTTATTACGCAACTGACCGGCCTCATATCGGTCATGCCTTTGCCACTCTTCACGCCGATGTTATTTCTAGACATAAAAAACTTCAAGGAAAGGAAGTCTTTTTTCTGACCGGCACGGACGAACACGGAGTAAAAATAGCCGAAAAAGCGGCTGAAGAAAATAAAACTCCTCAGGAATATGTGGATGAAACCTCCTCTCATTATAAGGAAGTCTGGAATGTTCTTAATATTAATTTCAGTGATTTTATAAGAACGACCGACCCCAAACACAAAGAAGGGGTTTTTAAATTTATCAAAAAACTTTTTGACTCAGGAGCCATTTATAAAGATAAATATAAGGGTCTTTATTGTATCGGTTGCGAAAGATTTTTGGCCGAGAAAGATTTAATCAATGGTTTATGCCCGAATCACTTGCGACCACCGCAAAAAATTAGCGAGGAAAATTATTTTTTTGATTTACAAAAATATTTGCCGGAAATTCGCCGGAAGATTAAGACGGAAGAGTTAAAAATTTCACCGGCGTCGCGAAGAAATGAAACCCTCGGATTTATTGAGGCGGGTATAGACAATTTTTCAATCACTCGCGAGAAAGTTAAGTGGGGAATTCCTTTTCCCGAAGATGAAAATCAAACGATTTATGTCTGGGTAGAAGCATTGATGAATTATGTTACGGCTTTGGATTTTCCCGATGGAGAAAAATATAAAAAATTCTGGCCAGCCGACCTTCATATTATCGGCGCTGAGATTAATAAATTTCACACCGTTTTTTGGCCGGCCATGCTTCTGGCAATCAATGAACCCTTGCCAAAAGAAATTTTCATTCATGGCCTATTTACCGTAAACGGCCAAAAGATGTCTAAAAGCCTTGGGAATGTTATTGACCCGTTGGCGCTTATTGAAAAATTTGGCCCTGACGCCAGCCGTTATCTTTTGCTTTCTCAATTTCCAGCCTCAGAGCATGGGGATATAAAAGAAGAACAGTTTATAAAAAAATATAACGCTGACTTGGCCAATGGCATCGGCAATTTATTTGAAAGAGTTTTAACTATGGCGAAAAGCGCGGATTTACGCGGAAAGGACGCGGAAATTTTAGCTTTTTATCAAAAAATTCAAGATGATTATTCTCAAAAAATGAACAATTACCAGCTCTACGAAGCTCTGGCCGCGGTTTTTTCTTTTGTTAAAAAATTGGACCAATACATCAATACCACCGAGCCTTGGAGATTAATTCAAAACAAAAATCCCGAAACAGAGAAAATTCTAAACACCCTGATTTTTGGAATAAAAAACATTATTGTTTGGCTGAAACCGTTTATGCCGAAAAAAATGGAAAAGGCGGAAAATTATCTTGAAAACCTCGGCCAGAGTTCCGAAAAACTAAATCTTTTCCCGAGAATATGAACCTGCTCATTGACACCCACGCTCATCTAAATTTCAAGGCATACAAAGAAGACGGCAGTGAAGTGATTAAACGAAGTTTAAAAAACGGCGTTTGGCTCATCAACGTCGGCGCTGAATGGGATACTTCAAAAAGGGCGGTTGAATATGCTGAAAAATATCCTAAGGGAGTTTTCGCGGCTGTCGGGCTTCATCCGATTCATCTTCAGGAACAAGAGATTAAAGAAAAAAATTTTGAAGTTGTGACCAAAGCTGAAAAGTTTGATTATGAAAAATATAAAACCTTAGCCCAAAATCCCAATGTGGTGGCGATTGGCGAAATCGGCTTGGATTATTACCACATAGAAAATGATGACCAGGAGACAAAATTATTACAAAAACAACTTTTTTTAAAGCAATTAGATTTAGCCGAGGAATTACAGAAGCCGGTAATCATTCACTGCAGAAATGCTTATCAGGACATCATTGATATTTTGAAGTTAAAAATTGAAAATCGGGAATTAACAGTTAAAGGAATAATTCATAGTTTTTTAGGAAATTATAAACAAGCCAGACAATATCGGGAAATGGGTTTCAAAATCGCTTTTAACGGCATCATTACTTTTGCCCGAGATTATGATAAAGTCATTCTGGACGCGCCGCTGGAGGATATTTTATTGGAAACTGATTGTCCGTATCTGGCACCCGCGCCTTATCGCGGTCAAAGAAACGAACCGTTATATGTAATCGAAGTAGCCAAGAAACTGGCGGAAATAAAAAAAATTCCTTTGGAAGAAGTGATAAATCAAACCACCGCTAATGCCAAAAAAGTTTTTAATTTGGTATAATTTAAATATATGTTTGACATCATTACTATAGGCACAGCCACTCGGGACGTTTTTTTGACCAGTCCCGTTTTTAAAGTTTTGCGCGACAAAAAACATCTTTCAAGAATCGGCTTTCCGACTGGCGAAGCCCAATGTCTTAGTTTGGGCGGAAAAATTGAAATTAACGAGCCGGTTTTTACTACGGGCGGCGGCGCCACTAACGCGGCCGTAACTTTTGGCCGCCAGGGCTTCAAAACAGCTGCTTTAATTAAAGTTGGCCGAGACGAATCAGCTGAAAATATTTTAAAAGAATTACAAAAAGAAAAAATCATTCCTCTGGCAACCAAAGAAAAGGCCAAAACTACGGCTTTTTCAGTAATTTTTTTGGCTCCGGCCGGAGAACGAACAATTTTGGTTTATCGGGGCGCTTCGGATGATTTAAAAATCAAAGAAATTCCTTTTGAAAAAATAGATTGCCGCTGGGCCCATATTTCGCCGGGCAATACCCCATATCCCGTAATAAAAAGACTCTTTAATCATTTTTCAAAAAACAAAATCTTAATCGCTTTTAATCCTTCAAGATATTTTTTGGATATGGGAATTAAAAAACTGACGCCGCTTTTAAACAAAACCAAGGTGGCGATTTTAAATCGCGAGGAGGCGGCAAGCTTGACCGGCGTTGATTATCAAAAAGAAAAAGAAATTTTTAAAAAACTGGACAAAGTGATAGATGGAATCGCGGTAATGACCGAAAGCGACAAAGGGGTTTTGGTTTCAGACGGCAAAAACATTTATAAAGCGGGAATTTTCAAGGGAAGATTAGTTGATCGGACCGGCGCGGGCGACGCTTTCGGCAGCGGTTTTGTAG
>PFKY01000065.1 GCA_002784365.1 Candidatus Wolfebacteria bacterium CG_4_10_14_0_8_um_filter_39_64
GAGAGAAAATTACTACGCTTGATGACAAATCTTATGAATTAAACAAAAATATTTTAGTCATTGCCGATATTAAAAGACCTTTGGCCATTGCCGGCATTAAAGGCGGAAAAGAAGCCGAGGTTGATAAAAATACCAAAAGAATTGTGGTTGAATCAGCCAACTTTAACGGAGTTAATATTTATAAGTCCTCGAAAACGTTAAAACTTTCCACTGATGCCTCTTTGCGCTTTTCTCACAATATTAGTCCGGAGTTAACGATAATTGGCCTAAATCGGGCCAGCCAATTACTGGCTGAGGTTAGCGGAGCCAAGGCCGGCCAGATTGTTGACGTCAATTTCACGAAGTCCCGTAAAAAAATTATTAAATTTAATCTGGAAAAGTTTAATCAATTTATCGGTTTGAATTTGGACGTTAAGACCGTCCGTCTTTATCTTGAACGGCTCGGCTTTAAAATAAACCAAAATCAAAAATCCCGACGCAAAGTCGGGACCCCGACTGAAACGTCGGGGCTTATAACTCAAAATTCTTTTCTGGTTGAAGCGCCTTTATTGCGCCAAGACATTAAATTATTTGAAGATTTGGCCGAGGAGGCGATAAGACTCCATGGCTATAATCGGCTCAAATCACGACCGCCTCATATTTATCTCCATCTGTCGGGTTTTGAGGACCAAATTGTTTTAAAGGATAAGATAAGAAAGGTGTTAATCGCTGCTGGTTTGAGTGAGGTTTCTAATTATACCTTCATCGGCGAGACAGATTTAGTCTTTGGAAAAAATTGGGGAGATAAAGTGGTTGAATTAGAAAATCCCATAAGCGCTCAGCTTAAATATCTTCGACCGTCTTTGGCCCCTCATCTCCTAAAAAATATTGAGGGTAATTTTCGATTTTTTGACGAAGTAAAAATTTTTGAAATTGGAAAGACCTTTTTCAGGGATAATAAGAACAAATTGAATGAAAAGTTGATTTTGGGCATCGCACTGGCTTCCAAGAATAACGGGCAGGTGTTTTTTGAACTCAAGGGCATCATCAAAGAATTTTTTGGGAAAATCGGATTGGTTGATTATTTGATGCCCGAAATGGCTGATGGCAACAATTATCTTCAGTCAAATGAAGTTTTGAAAATTGAGTCTGACGGAGCAGTTATTGGTTATCTTGGCGGGGTCAATAAGAGTTTTGTTAAAGGTGATGCGGCTTTGGCGGAAATAGACTTGGACGCTTTGTTAAAACTGGTAGTTGAGGAACACGAGTATCGACCCCTACCTAAATATCCTTCAATGATGCGGGATATTTCAATTTTGGTTGAGCCAACAGTCCGGGTCGGAGAAATAATGCAGGCAATCCAGGAAGTTGATTTAAAATATATTGAGGATGTTGATTTAATTGATGAATATGACGTGGCGTCCAAACGAAGCCTGACGTTCCGAGTTATCTTTCAGGCCCAAGACCGGACCTTAACCAACAAAGAAATTAATCAAGAAATGGAGAAAATCGTGAAAATCTTAAAGAATAAATTTAAAGTTCAGATAAGATAGATTGCACCTTACTCGGTGACGTGCATCTTATCAATACTTTTGAAACTGACTTTTTCCGGGTCAAATTTAAGTTGAACCGTGGCTAAGGGTCCGTTGCGGTGTTTGGCAATGATGATTTCGGCCGTATTCTGTTCTTCTTCCGAGGGCTGTAATTTGTCCCTGTCTTTTCTGTAAATAAACAAAACCACATCAGCTTCTTGTTCCAATGAACCCGACTCGCGAAGGTCAGATAAGCGGGGGATTTTTACTTCTCTTTGTTCCACTGCCCGGGAGAGCTGGGCCGCGGCTAAAATCGGCACTTCCAGTTCTCTGGCTAAACCTTTAAGTCCGCGGCTGACTTCGGTCATTGCCTGAACCATATTTTCAATATTGGTTCGTGGTTGAATTAATTGAAGATAATCAATCACCAATAATCCCAAACCTTGTTCGGCTTGGAGCCGCCGCGCCATTGAACGGATTTGAATGACATTGGCTGAGGGAGTGTCGTCAATAAAAATCGGTGCCTGGGAAAGCCGGTCCAAAGCTTCCTGAATCATTTCAAACTCGATATCATCGGAAAGCCGTCCGGTTCGCAGTTTCCAAAGAGTTACCTGAGCCTCAGCCGCAATTATGCGGTCGATTACCTGGTCCCTGGACATTTCAAGAGAAAAGATACCTACCGGCGTCTTGGTTTTAATAGCCGCGTTTCTGGCGATATCCAGACATAGGGCAGTTTTGCCCAATGATGGCCGGGCGCCTAAAATTATAAAATCGGAGCGCTGAAGTCCGGATAAATAATTATCCAGTTCGTCAAAGCCGGTGGAAACGCCTCGCAAGCCCCTTTTTTCTCCCTGGTGAAGTTTTTCAATTCTTTCGTAAGCGGCTTTCAGTTCGTCTTTGATGGGAACAAAACTTGAAGGTCGGGATTTTTGGCTGATGGAAAAAATTTTCTGTTCCACGTCATCCAAGAGGTCCTCGGGATTTTCGCTCGTGTCAAAAACTCTTTCCGTAATTTCTGCCGAAGCATGAATAAGGTCGCGAAGCATTTTTTTCTGGCGGACTAATTTAGCGTAGTAAGAAACATGAGCGGCGGTCGGAACAGAATTTATTAATTCAGTCAGATAAGCCGAGCCGCCGATTTCGGTCAAAAGGTTTTTATCTTTTAATTTTTTATTGACGCTTAAAATGTCAATCGGTTCACTTCTTTCAAAGAGTTCAAAAATCGCCTCAAAAATTTTTGTATTATTTGGATTATAAAAGTCGCTGGCCTTAAGAACGTCTGCTACCATGATTATGGCGTCTTTATCAAGCATTAGGGCTCCCAAAACAGAACGTTCAGCATCAATATCTTGTGGCGATAATTTTAGGTCCATAAGATGTGTCTTCTATCCTGTATCCTAAGTTTTCTATTTTTTTTCGCAAGCGATCAGCCTGAATAAACTGTTTATTAATTCTTAATATTTCGCGTTGGCTAGCCAATTGCTTGATTTTCTGCGGAATTTTTAGAGGTTTTATTTTATCCAATCCCAATCCGAGGATTTTATCAAACTTAAGAAGTAATTGTTTCTTATCTTGGGAGGAGAGACGGTTGTCTTTGATGATTTGCCAAACAACAGAAAGGGCTTTGGGAGTATCTAAATCGTCATTGATGGCGGATAAAAATTTTTTCTCGTAATAAGCAGGGGATTGAGATGAAACCTTCCGCATTGTCTCGTGTTTTATTTCGCGTAGTTTGCCGTATAGTGTGTCCAATGCATTTTGCCCTGCCTGAAGCGACCTCCACGTAAAATTTAATTTGGAACGGTAATGAGTGGTTAAGACCAAATACCGAAAAGCAAGAGGATTGAAACCTTTTTCAATTAAATAATTTAGAGTTAAAAAATTACCCTCTGATTTTGCCATTTTCCCGGTTTCAATCAACAAATGCTCGCCGTGAAGCCAGAATTTAGCCGGAACTTTTCCCAAAGCCGCTTCCGATTGTGCAACTTCATTTGTGTGGTGAACACTGATGTGGTCAACGCCGCCAGTGTGAATGTCAAATGGTTGGCCGAGATATTTCGCAGAAATGGCCGAGCATTCAATATGCCAGCCGGGAAAACCCTTGCCCCAAGGCGAATCCCATTCCATCTGGCGCTTAGTGTTTTTTGGTGAAAATTTCCAAAGAGCAAAATCAGTCGGATTTTTTTTGCCTTCAGTCATTTTTATCCGGGCGCCGGCTTTCAGCCCTTTAATATCAAGACGGGCTAAACGACCGTAATCTTTAAGTCGCGAAGTGTCAAAATAAATGCCGTCCTTTGTCTCATAAGTAAAACCTTTTTTCTCCAGAATTTTGATGAGATTAATTTGTTCTTTAATGTGGTCAGTGGCGCGGGGAGTTAAACTGGGTTTCAAAATATTTAGTGCCGCAGCATCTTTTTTAAAGGCCTTGATATAAAATTCGGCAATTTCCCAAACTGATTTGCCTTCGCGCCTCGCGCCTTTTTCCATTTTATCTTCGCCGGTGTCGGCATCAGAAGTTAAATGCCCGACATCGGTATAATTCATGACATGTTTAACCTTATAGCCGTTGTATTCTAAGACGCGCCGCAAAATGTCCTCAAAAATATATGTTCTTAAATTGCCGATATGGGCATAATCATAAACCGTTGGACCGCAAGTATATAAGCCGACTTTTTTGTCTTTGAGCGGCCGAAAAATCTGTTTTTTGCGAAGGAGAGTATTATATAGTTTAAGCATTATCATTATTCTATTAGGAACGCATTTAATTGGCAATGACCAGAATGGACCCGGCCCATTGACAACCCCAAAATAAAAGTATAACATTTTATTGACGATCGTCAGTGGTTTGTTATATTGTAAAAATGAATAAGAAACAACTGAAAAAGAAAATTAAAGAATTGCCAGTCAATTTAGGTTTTATTGGTTTAGCTCTGGTTTGCAGTTTGGCTGAAGGAGGGACAATGGCGCTTTCTGAAATCCTTGAGGGGCCAGGAAGAGGAATGAGGCGAAGTTTAAGAAGAATAGAAAATGCAAAAACTTTTTGGGACTATTATGACGAATTAAAAGATTTAAAAGAGAACAGCGCGCGAACGATTCTTTGGCGCCTAGAAAAGAAAGGGTTGGTGGCGAAAGATAAAAGTCGTTATCAATTAACTGCGCAGGGGTTAGACATGGTTAAAATTTTTAGAAAAAAGGAAAAAGAAAAAGAATCGTGGGATGGCAAATGGCGAATAGTAATGTTTGATATACCGGAGAAAAGAAAAGAGAACCGTAATTGGCTAAGGTGGCAGCTTATTGGTTTAGATTATAAACCCCTTCAAAAAAGCGTGTTTATTGGGAAGCAGCCCTTAGCGGAAGATTTTTATGAAGAAATTTTAATACGAAAATTAAATCAGTGTGTGCGTTTAATGACTATAGGGGAGATAGATGACGATGAATTTTTATAAATTTTATCTATAACAAATTGTTTGCGATCGCAAATAATTTGTTATATCTTGACAGGAGATATTTTGGCAATATAATTAATGTCAATTATATAAATGTAAATTATATAATAGATTATGGCGGAAGAAATTCAAAAAAATAACGAAGAAAAATTAGAAGAAAAAGAGAAACCGGAAGAAATCGACGAACTGTCAAAATGTCAAAAAGAACGCGATGAGTATCTTGACGGTTGGAAAAGAGCCAAAGCGGATTTAATAAATTATAAAAAAGACGAGGCCAAAAGATTTGAGGCCATTGTTAAATTTTCCAATGAATCTTTGGTTAGAGAATTAATTAATGTCTTAGATAGTTTTGATTTGGCTTTGGTTGCTTTGGAAAACGAAGCTGATTTAAAGAAAGAAAGGGGACTTTATCTTATTCGGCAGCAATTGGAAGACATTTTAAAACAAAACGGTTTGGAACGAATTATTATTTCGGTTGGTCAGCCGTTTGACCCGGCGCTTCAGGAAGCGGTGGCTGAAGTGGAATCGGATAAACCATCGAGTACAATAATAGAAGAAGTTGAAAGAGGATATCTTTTAAATGGGAAATTAATAAGGCCGGCGAGAGTAAAAGTTTCAAAATAATATAAAATTATGGCAAAAATTTTAGGCATAGATCTTGGTACAACTTTTTCGGCT
>PFKY01000050.1 GCA_002784365.1 Candidatus Wolfebacteria bacterium CG_4_10_14_0_8_um_filter_39_64
TCAAGTGGGGAAAAGTGGATAAGTATGGGGATAAGTACCTAAAGTGGGGGATAACTTTCACTCGCTAGTATCTTTTCCTTCAACCTGCTCTCGCTGTCCTCGCCGACCGACTCCGACTGCGATCGGAGACCATGCTCGGTCGGCTGCGGAGGTTTCAGAGAAAAGATACCAGCTCGCTTTTTTGGGAAACGTAAATCATAAATTTTAAATCATGTTGTTAGGTGAATACACGCACAATTTAGATACAAAAGGCAGAATGGCTATTCCGGTAAAGTTCAGGACTAAATTGACCGCTGGCGCGATTATTACAAGGGGCTTGGACCATTGTCTTTTTGTTTTTGATTCTAAAGAGTGGGAAACACTGGCGCAGAAATTAATTACTTTGCCTTTGGCGCAGGCGAATTCCCGGGCTTTTGTCAGATTAATGCTGGCTGGCGCCACTGACGTTGAATTGGACAAACAGGGAAGAATTTTAATTCCGGATTATTTAAGGGAATATGCCGGTTTAAAAAAGCAGACGATAGTAGCTGGTTTGTATAACCGCATTGAAATCTGGGACAGCGAAGCATGGCGCGGGTACAAAACTAAGACCGAAGCGTCATCTGATGAAATTGCCGAGAAGCTTGGAGAATTGGGGATTTAATAATTAATTCTTAATTCTCAATTTACAATTTTCAATCAATTTTCAATGAAACGAATTTTCAAACACAATGAATATCCAACGAGTTTGAAAATTAAAAATTGGTAAATTTAATAAAAATTGAAAATTAGAAATTGAAAATTATGATTCATGTTCCGGTTCTTTTAAAAGAAGTAATTGAAATTTTGGATCCGCAGCCAGGCGAATTCTTTATTGATGGAACAATTGGAAGTGGAGGACACGCAGTCAAAATTTTTGAAAAAATCTTGCCAAATGGCAAATTACTCGGCTTGGATTTGGATAAAAATAATTTAAAAATAGCCAAATCAAAAATTTTGACTGAATTAAGAATTAAGAATTCAGAATTAAGGAACAATTTAATTTTGATTCACGGAAACTACACTGATTTGCCGGAAATTTTAAAAAAGGAAAAATTAGGTAAAGCAAACGGGCTGATTATTGATTTGGGATTTTCTTCAGAACATCTTGAGTCGGGTAGAGGATTTAGTTTTTTGAAAAATGAACCATTGGATATGCGATACAATGTAGAGACAAGAGACAAGGGACAAGAAACAAGCGACAAGAGACAAGCGACAAGGACAGTAACTGAAATTATAAATAGTTTCAACGAGAAAGATTTGGCGGAAATTTTTTGGAAATACGGGGAAGAAAGATATTCACGGCAAATTGCCAGAAAAATTATTGAGGAAAGAAAAATAAAACCGATTAAGACAACTTTTGATTTAGTGGAAATAATTAAAAAAGTCATTCCTCCGAGTCATTTTCATCGTCATAGTCATCGTCAAATACACCCAGCTACCAAAGTTTTTCAGGCCTTGCGGATTTACGTCAATCACGAATTGGAGAATTTAGAAAAAATATTGAAAAACCTAGGAAAAATCATAAAAAATAAAGGTCGCATAGCAATAATTTCATATCATTCCTTAGAAGACCGCTTGGTCAAAAATTATTTCCGGGAATTAAAAAATCAAAGAAAAGCGCAAATTTTGACCAACCCCGCAGGAAAACCTTCGGTTTCCTACGGGGCAAGAAAGCCGATTAGACCAACAAATGAGGAAATCCAAGCTAATCCTCGGTCTCGCTCTGCCAAGTTACGAGTAATCATTCTAAGATAGAATTTAGAATACAGAATTGAGAATATAGGATTTTAACGTAATTGTTTTCCCTAACTTCTATATTCTAAATCCTAAATTCTAACGATAATGACCATAATTCAACCCAATAAAACCAATCATAAAGCAAACTTTTTAATTTCACTTTTAATACTTACTTCAATCTCCATCGCCGTCTGGGGAGTATTCCTTTATAATCAATTAGTTGATTTCCGGCATGAGGTTAAAAAACAAGAAGCCGATATATCCCGGGCTGAAGTGATGAACGCCGAACTCAAAAACAATCTTTACAGTATTATTGACGCGAAGAATTTAAAATCTTCAGTTGACAGTCAATCGCTGATTTTGGACAAAAATCCGGAATACGTAAAGAAACCGCTAGTCGCTAGCCACTAACCGCTTATATTTATGCAATGGCGTATTAAAAGTTTAATTTTTGTTTTTGGAATTTTATATTTCGTTTTAATTTTTAATATTTACAATCTCCAAATCCAGAAAGGGATTTATTATTTGACCAGGGCGGAAACCCAAGAGCAGGCCAGCGGCGTTCTTGAGGCGCCGAGAGGCAATATTTATTTTGTTGACAGAAACAACAATCTGATTCCGGCGGCCTTGAACAAAGAATATCCGATGATTTACGCCGTGCCGAAAGAGATTCAGAAAAATAACAATGACTATGACAATGACAATATACGAAATTACGCGGAAAAATTAGCTCCGATTTTAAATCTTTCCGTTGAGGAATTGGAAAAAAAATTAACAAAGAAAAACGACCTTTACGAATTACTGGTTGAAAAAGCTTCTTCCGAACAAATAAAGCAAATAGAAAATTTAAATCTTAAAGGAATATACGTCAGCAGCCATCTTTTGCGTTTTTATCCCTTTGGCGATTTGGCTTCGCATCTTTTAGGTTTTGTCAGTCCGACGAGTGAAATAAAAAAAGGAGTTTATGGTTTGGAATTACGCTTTAACGAAACTCTTTCCGGCAAACCCGGCGAGATAAAAGAGGGCAAAATTATTGAATCTGAAGCGGGGAATGATTTAACTTTAACAATTGACCGCAACATCCAAGCCCAGGCCGAAGAAATTCTGAAAAAACTCATTGAGGAATATCGGGCTACCAGCGGCTCAGTTATTGTTCAAGAACCTCAAACCGGCAAAATTCTGGCCATGGGTAGTTTTCCCAATTTTGACCCGAATAATTATTCAAAATTTGAAATTTCAACATTTCTGAATCCGGCAGTCCAGGCAATTTACGAGCCGGGCTCGGTCTTTAAATTAATTACGATGTCCGCCGGCATTGACAGCGGAAAAATTACTCCAGAAACCAGTTATACCGACACGGGTTCGGTCACCTTTAATGGCAAAACAATCAAAAACTGGGATTTAAAAGCTCACGGATTCCAGACTATGACCGGTGTTATTGAGCAGTCCATCAATACCGGCGCGGTTTTTGCTCAGCGGAAAACCGGTCCTGACATCTTTTACAATTATTTGGTGAAATTCGGTTTTAACGGATTAAGTAATATTGCTTTGCCCGGTGAAGTAAAAGGGAATATTAATAATCTGAAAAAGGGCAAGGATATTGATTTTGCCACTGCCTCTTTCGGACAGGGAGTGGCTGTCACGCCGATTGGATTGATTAGCGCCGTCTCGGCAATTGCCAATGGCGGCGTTTTAATGAAGCCGCTTATTCTAAGCGACGAAAAACCGCAGATTATAAAAAGAGTA